>DATMKC010000115.1:0-6482 GCA_035553555.1 Egibacteraceae bacterium
CCACCGCGTTCCTGGTGCCGCAGGACTCGCCCGGCTACGAGGGCAGGCAGATCCACGGCAAGCTCGGCCTGCGCGCCGGCGACACCGCCGAGATCAGCCTGCGCGACGTGCGCGTGCCGGACCGCTACCGCCTGGGCGAGCTGGGCGAGGGCATGAGGATCGCGCTCACCGCGCTGGACTCCGGGCGCTACTCGCTGGCCGCCGGCTGCACCGGGATCTGCCAGGCGTCGCTGGAGCACTCCCTGCGGTACGCCTCCGAGCGCACGCAGTTCGGCAAGCCGATCGCGCGGTTCCAGCTCGTGCAGCAGTTGCTCGCCGAGATCCACATGGACACCGAGGCGGCGCGCGCCCTGTACTGGAAGGTCGCGTGGAAGCACGGCCTGGGCGAGCGCCACACGCTGGAGTCCAGCGTCGCCAAGACGTTCTGCTCGGAGGCGGCGGTGCGCTGCGCCGACAAGGCCGTGCAGGTCCACGGCGGCTACGGCTACATCGACGAGTACCCGGTGGCCAAGCTGTTGCGCGACGCGCGCGTGACGACGCTCTACGAGGGCACCAGCCAGGTGCAGCGCCTGCTCATGGGCCGCGCGCTCACGGGCGAGAACGCGTTCACCTAGTCGTGTACGACCTGCACACCCATACGGTCTTCTCGGACGGCACCACCACGCCGGAGGACAACGCCGCCCTGGCGGCGGCGGCGGGCCTGGACGGCGTGGCGCTGACCGACCACGACACGCTGGACGGCTGGGAGCGCATGGCGGCCGCGTGCGAGGCCGCGGGCGTGGAGTTCGTGCCGGGCGTGGAGCTGTCGGCCGAGGCGGACGGCCGCAGCGTCCACGTCCTGGGCTACTGGGTCGACCCGGCCGATCCGGCCCTGCGCGCCGAGTGCGTGCGGCTGCGCGCGGAGCGGGAGCGCCGTGGGCGCGTCATGGTCGAGCGCCTGGCGGCCCACGGCACGGGCGTGACCTGGGACGAGGTCGCCGTCATCGCCGGCCCGGCGCCCGTCGGGCGTCCCCATCTGGCCTCGGCGCTGGTCGCCCGCGGCGCCGCGCGAGACATCGAGCACGCGTTCACGAGGTGGCTGGCCGAGGACGGCCCGGTGCACGAGCCGAAGCGCGCCCTGGCGCCCGCGGCCGCCGTGCGGCTCGTCGTGGAGGCCGGCGGTGCGGCCGTGCTGGCCCATCCGGCGAGTACGTTCCCCGGACCGGCCCTGCCGGATGCGCTGCTGGACGAGCTGCGAGCCTGCGGGCTGCGCGGGTTGGAGGCGGACCATCCGGCGCATGATGAGGCGTCGACGAGGCGGTGGCGGGACGCCGCCGCCTCGCGCGGCCTGCTCGTCACCGGTGCCAGTGACTTTCATGGCGGCCGCAAAGCGGTCAGGATTGGGACACGCACGACCCCTGACGGGGTGGTGGCCCTGTTGCGCGAGGCAAGCCGAGGAGGCGCGCGGTGGTAGGTCCGGCGAAGCGGCTGACGCCGTTGCCCATGTTCGTCGTCACCAGCGACGGCGCCTTGAAGGGGCGCGTGCTGGTGGTCGACGACGACGAGCTGGTCCTGGGCCGGCGCGACAACTCCGACCTGGTGCTGCCCGACCCGCACGTCAGCCGCGCCCACGCGGTGGTGCGCCGCTCGTCGGGCGCGATCTGGCTGGAGGACCTGGGCTCCACCGGCGGCACGTTCGTCAACGGCGAGCAGATCACCGGCTCCCAGGCGCTCAAGCACGGCGACCTGGTGCGCTTCGGCACGGTGGAGACGCGCTTCGAGGACCGCTCGTCGCTGGTGGACCAGGACGACGCGACGCAGATGATGGCGCTGCCCGAGGTGGAGGAGCGCCCGGTGCTGTCCCCGCGCCAGCAGGAGGTGCTGGGCTACCTGCAGCTCGGGCTGACCAACCCCGAGATCGCGGTGAAGCTGGGCGTCACGGAGCGCACCGTGAAGGCGCACTGCCAGGAGGTCTTCGACCGGCTGGGCGCGCGCAACCGTACGGCCGCGGTGGCCGCCGCGATGCGCCTGCGCCTGCTGCCGGAGGACCCGGAGGCCTGATCCGGATCACACCACCGGTGCGGGCTCCGGGCGCCGCGCGCTGTCCAGGATGCGCGCCACCAGCATGTGCGGCGCGAGCAGGGTCGCCCGCTCGGCGGCGGCGTCCGCCTCCCCTCGCGCCAGCGCCAGGAAGTGCGCGAACTGGGCCGCCAGCGGCTCGGCGGGTTTGCGGATGAACGGCACGTCCACCACGGTCTGCTGACGGTAGGTGCGGTCGCCTCCGGCCACGAACTCGGCCAGCACATGCCGGTAGACCGTGACGGTCCCCATGACGAGGTCCACCTCGGCCAGCTGCTCCTGGCCGGCCAGGGACAGTCGCCGCACTTTGGTCTGGGACAGGCGGCTCGCGGACAGCGCAGCGAGCATGCTGGGATAGCCGAGCACCGCCTCGACCGCGTCCTCGGCGTCGGCGTCGGACTTCTCGTGGTGGACGATCAGGCCGGCAGCGACAGTGGACGGCATGCCGGCCAGCCGCACCACGAGGTCCACGTCGTGGATGAGCATGTCGTGGGAAACGCCGACCTTGATGCGCTGGTGGTAGGGGGAGTGGCGCACCGCGTGCAGGTGCACCGGCTCCGGTACGACGCTCAACGCGGTGCGCACGGCCGGATTGAAGCGCTCCAGGAAGCCGCACATGAGCGGCACGTCGGCGGCGTCCGCGGCGTCGATCATCGCCGCGGCCTCCAGCGGGTGCGCCGACAGCGGCTTCTCGACCAGCACCGGCAGCCGCGCGGCGATCGCCTGCTGCGCCCACGCGAGGTGGTGCTCCGTGGGGGCCGCCACCACCACGGCGTCGCAGTCGTCCAGCGGGCCCTCCGGCGTCCACACGGCGCCGTGTGCGGCGGCCAGCGCGCCACCGCGGATGGGATCCGGGTCCACGACCTGCACGAGTGTCGCGCCCGTGGACTCGGCGATCACCCGTGCGTGCAGCGTGCCCATGCTGCCTGCGCCGACCAGCGCGACGCGCAGAACGCTCATGATGTGCCACCTGCCTTCGTGAACGCGTCGCGCACGGCGGTCACGACACGCTCCAGTTGCTCGTGGGTCAGTTCCGGGTGGACGGGGAGCGACAGGACTTCTCGGGCGGCCCGCGCCGCGCGCGGCGTGGGGTCCACCACCAGGTTCGGGTGGGAGGCGTAGCAGTCGTAGTCGCCCACCAGCTTCGGGTAGTAGGCGCCGGTGTCGACGCCGGCCGCGTCCAGCGCGGCTGCGAGGGCGTCGCGGCCCAGCGGGGCATCCGGGGTGACGCGGACGGTGTACTGGTGGAAGACGTGCTCGGCGGCGGCGTGCGTGGTCGGGGTGATCAGGCCTGGCAGGTCCGCAAGGCCCGCGCTCAGCACCGCGGCGTTGCGCCTGCGTGCGGCGGTGCGCTCGGCCAACCGGTCCATCTGCGGCAGTGCAATCGCCGCCTGCACGTCGGTCAGCCGCCAGTTGTGCCCCGGAAGGTCGTACTGGTAACGACGGCTCATCCCCTGGTTGCGGAGCAGCCGCAGCCTGGCCGCCACGTCGTCGTCGCGAGTGGTGACCACGCCGCCCTCGCCGGACGTCACGTTCTTCGTGGCGTACAGGGAGAAGCAGCCGACGCCGAAGCCGCCGGCCGGCGCGCCCTTCCACGTCGCGCCGTGCGCCTGCGCGGCGTCCTCGATCAGCGCCAGGCCGTCGCGCTCGGCCAGCGCCGCCAAGGCCGTCATGTCCGCGCAATGGCCGTACAGGTGCACGGGGACGATCGCCCGGCTGCGCGGCCCGACCAGGGACTCGACCGCCTCGGGGTCCAACGTGAACGTGTCCGGCTCGATGTCCGCGAGGCGCACGGTCGCGCCTGTGTGCAGCATCGCGTTGGCGGTCGCCGCGAAGGTGAACGGCGTGGTGATGATCTCGTCGCCGGGACCGAGTCCCAGGGCCGCGGCCGCCGCCTCCAGCGCCACCGTGCCGTTGCTGACCGCGATCGCGTGGGGCACCGCGCACAACTCTGCGAAGGCAGCCTCCAGGCGCGCGACCATGGGGCCCTGGGCGAGGTGTCCGGAGCGCAGCACTTCCAGGACGAGGGACTCGATGTCCTCGTTGACGGGCACCTTCGAAATGGGGACGCGTTCGCTGCTCACCGTGCCACCTTGGCGGTCCTGCGGTCGGATCCGCGGCGCCAGGCCGCGAACTCCGAGAACCTGTCGGCGAGTTCGTCCGCCACAGAAGCATCGCCGGGGGCGCCGCCGCGCAGCAGGATCTCCTCGGCCGCCGGGGCGAGCCTGTCCAGTCCGCGCCGGCGCATGCCGACGTGGTTCACGCCCAGGATGCGCGCGGGCGACCCGGCGGCGCGCGCGAACGGGGGGATGTCGTCCACGACCGCCGACTGCAGGCCCACCACGGCGTGCGCGCCGATCACGACGCGCTGGTGCACGCTCGTGTTCAGGCCCACGAAGACATGGTCGCCCACACGCACGGTGCCGCCCAGCACGGCCCCCGAGGCGATCACCACGTGCGTCCCGAGCACGCAGTCGTGGCTGAGGTGCGCGTGCGGCATCACGAAGGCGTCCGGACCGACGATCGTGGAGGCCGCCTGGCCGCTCTCGATCTGGGCGTGCTCGCGGACGCGCGCGCGCTCGCCGACCACGACGCCGCCGCCCTGCGGTTCGTCCCATGACCGATGCGGCGCCGCGACGTCACCCGGAGGCGCACCGACGATCGCGCCGGCCCCGATCCACGCGCCCTCACGCACCTCGCAGGGACCGAGCAGCACGGCGTGCGGACCGACGATCACGCCGGGTGCCAACTGGACACCGGGACCGATCACGGCGCTGGGGTGCACACGCGTCACGCTGTCCTCCTCCGACGCCCGCCGGCGCCGCCGGGACGAGCATAACGAGCACCGCGGCCGTTGCGGGCGGACGACGCCGGCCCGGACCCGGCCGCCGGCTTGCTCAGGTTGGCAGGTGTGTCGGCCGATGCCTGACGGTAGCCTTGTCGGTCCAGCGGGCCGGCCAGGCCCCGTCCTCCTGTTACAACCGCTCGGAGGCTCCACACCAACACCAGTGGGCTCAACTCAGGCGGCCCGACCCGCGAGGGCAGGACCCTCACTCGGGAAGCGTCGCCGGGAGCCCCATACTGGCAGCCCCTCCCCGGGGGCCTCGGCCCACCGGGATGACGCTCCAGAGTGGAACATTCGCTCTGAGACGGGCTTGTGTCGGAGGGCGGGACCTGGCCGGCCTGCCGGGTCCGCGGTCGGGGGGTAGGGTGCGCGCATGCCCTCCCCGGCCGACGTCTTCCACGCCGCGACGTTCCTGACCACCTTCGTCACCGTGCTGGTGATCATGGATCCGGTCGGCAACGTGCCGGTGTTCCTGTCGCTGAGCGCGGCCATGGAAGGACCGGCACGCCGGCGCGCCGCGCGCCAGGCGGTGACGGTGGCGGGCGCGGTGATCCTGACCTTCGCGTTGTTCGGCCAGCAGATCCTCCACCTGCTCAGCATCTCGCTCGAGGCGCTGCAGGTCGCCGGCGGGCTGCTGCTGGTGCTCATCGCCTTGGAGCTGCTGCGTCCGGAGGACGATGCCTCCATCGCTGAGGTGGGCCGCAACGTCGCGCTCGTCCCGCTGGGCACCCCGCTGCTCGCGGGGCCGGGCGCAATCGCGGCGACGATGCTGGCGATGCGGCGGGCGGACACGGTCGCGGAGGTCTCCTCCGTGGTCCTGGCGATCGTGGCGGTGCTGGTCGTGGCCTGGGCCGCCCTGAGGTTTTCGCTGGTGATCAGCCGTGTGCTCAAGGAGAACGGCATCCACCTCATCTCGCGCGTCATGGGTGTCCTGCTCGCGGCCATCGCGGTGCAGCTGGTGGCGAGCGGTGTCGCCGGCTGGGTCGAGCACGGCGTGCAGGGCGCCACGGCGGGCTGAGCGCTACACGGGCAGGATGGCAAACGTCTGCGCCACCGGTCCGTCCTGCGAGCCGATGTGCGCCAGGGCTTCGAGGGTGGGGGGGTGCAGGCGCACCTCGGGGGAGGCGTCCGGTCCGACGCGAACCTGCGTGGGCCCGTCGGGCAGGGACTCGATCTCGACCCGCGCCTCCTCGTACGACGTCAGATCCAGCGTTTCTCCCGCACCCAGCACCAGCACCTGCTCGCAGCGCAACGAGGCCAGGATCTCGTCGAGCCCCTCGTCGTCCTGCCAGTCGAGTGCGCGGACCTGCACGGCCCCCGGGCTGATGCCGAGGACCGCGAGCTCCGTGGCTTCCATGTCCTGCCGCTCGAGCACGACGACGGCGTCGGCGAGCAGGAGGGCTTCCTGCACCGTTCGGCGGGTCTCCGCCGGCACTCCCTCGGAGAGGACGAGCGCGGTGGCCAGGACGGGCGCGGCTGCACGATGGGCGGCGTAGTGGCGCGCTGTCGTGCGGGTCAACCATCCCAGGTTGCCGCTGTCGACCACCGGCGGCGGGCCGACCCGGTGCAGGACGGCGGC
>DATMKC010000116.1:0-4467 GCA_035553555.1 Egibacteraceae bacterium
GATCGCGCCGCGCCACTGCGGCGAGAAGATGGTCGAGCGCCGCGAAGTCGCCCGCGAGCGCAACTAGGCGGGCCGGCCCCGCACGGCGCGCGCCACGCGGCCCAGCACGCTGCCGGCCACCCCGGCCGTCAGCGCCGCACCGATCCGGGGCGTCGCGGGATGCACGAAGGCGCCCACCACCAGGAACAGCCACAGCACCACGGCCGCCGCCACGCCGGCGATCCAGGGCCGGCTGCGTGCCCGCACGGCGGCGGTGAACGACGCCGACGCCACCGAGACCAGGACCGCCGGAGCCACCCACCCGGCCTGCAGCGGCGTCCAGATGCCGCGCCGGGGCACCGGCGCGAACGCGCCGTCCTGGTGCGCGATCGAGGCGACCAGCGCCACCGCGACGGCTCCGACGAGCACGCCGCTCCCCAGCGTGGCGGCGGCCCGGTCCAGCATCGCCGCGCCGCCGCCCCGTGTCGCCGCGTACACGGCGGCGCCGGCCAGCGCGGCCCACGCGGCCACGACGCCGGCCACCGCGGCAGGCACGATCGGGTCCAGCGCCACCCGCCGCACCTGCTCGCGACCGTCCTGCCACGTCAGATGGCAGTCCACCGACGGCGGCAGCACGTGCAGGTCCGGACGGATCGACGCGCCGGCGGGGCCGTCGCGCATGCCCAGGCAGGCGCTGAAGCGCGCCTCGTCGACGCCGTGGGCCACGACGAGCGAGGCGAACGCCAGGGCGAGGAACACGAGAAAGCCCGCCGCCGTCCGTCGGAAGCGGCGCAGCGCGTCCAGCCCGTCGTCCCCCCCGGCGTCCCCCCTGTCCACCAGGCGGGCCTAGCCGCCGCCGGCGTCGCTGATGCGCTCGGCGCGGTCGCGCAGCGCGCGGAAGTCCTTGCCGCGGTTGTCGGCGACCAGCGCATCCGTCGATGAGAAACCCCAGCCTTGGTACTTCACCGCCACGCGCGAGAACCTGCGTTTCAGCGGCCCACCGCAGGCCTGGCAGCCGTCCACCGGCGCGTCGGCGCCCAGCGCCTGCAGGCGCTCGTCATCCGCGCCACAGGTCTCGCAGCGGTACTCGTAGATCGGCATCGGAGTTCTTCACAGTTGGGGATGACCCTGTGGAACAAATCACAGGAGTGTCACCGGAGCGAACCCTTTGTCCCCAAGCTGTGGATAAAGTTGGGGATCAATCACGGAGGTGTGGTTCATCACCCCCCGTGGGTGAGGTCTAGGTCGAGCGCGGTGTCAGCGCCACTGGCTGAGCGTCACCAAGCCGCCCGCCATGAGGATGAAGCCCACGATGAGGTTCAAGTTGCCGCCCGGGAAGCCCGGCACGAAGTAGTTGAGCAGGATCTCGACCAGGCCCACGCCGATGAGGCCGAGACCCAGCCACGGCACCCAGCGCGGGCTGGGCTTGGGCTTGGGCGGCTTCGGCGGCACGTAGGTGGACCGCTTCGAACGGGACTTGGGCACGACTCTCAACCGTCCTTTTTGCCAACAGCGGATGGACACTGGCGCGATACGCTCGCGTGGCGAGCATACGGCAGGAAGGCCAGCGGTGCGCGGCGACAGCGAGCGCCTGAGCGAGTCCCCGGAGGCGGCGGCTGGACCCGCCGGGCAGCCGGCTGCGCCCACGCCGCTGACGCGTGCGGCCTTCGCGCTGACCCTGGTCCTGCTGGTGCTGGTACTGGTGACCGCGGCCCACTCCCGCCCCGCCACGCAGGACGCCCGCCTGGGCCGCCGTGTCGAGCTCGTCGAGCTCATCCGCGCCGAGCAGGCTCGCGTCAACGGCCTCGCGGCCAGGGTGGAGGAGCTGTCCGGCCAGATCGCGGCGTTCGAGGCCCAGGCCTCGGCCGATCCTGAGCTGCTGGCCGCGCTCCAGGCGGAGATCGCGGCGATGTCCGGCCCCGCCGGCCTCACGCCCGTGCAGGGCCCCGGCCTCGTCGTCACGCTGACCGACTCTTCCCTGGAGGAGTCCTCGACCGGCGACCTCAACGACCTGGTCATCCACGAGCAGGACCTGCAGGCCGTCATCAACGCGCTGTGGGCGGGGGGCGCGGAGGCCATGAGCGTCAACGGGCAGCGCGTGCTGGCGACCACGGCGATCCGCTGCGTCGGCAACACCCTCCTGCTGCACGGGTCCGTGTACTCGCCGCCGTACCAGATCCGCTCCGTGGGTGATCCGGACGCCATGCGCGCCGAGCTCGCCCGCGACCTGGCGGTCCGGCAGTTCCAGCGCGCCGCCGAGCAGTTCCAGCTCGGCTTCTCCGTGGTGGAGGAGGAGGCCATGCTGGTGCCGGCCTTCGAAGGCAGCGCCGGCCTGCGCTCCGCCCGCGCGCTGGGCGCCCGCACATGAGCGCGCCGGAGGCGATGCCCCCCGAGGCCCGCCGCGCCGCCATGCGCCTCGTCGGCTGGGCCCTCGTGCTCGGCGGCCTGGGAGTGCTGTCCTGGCTGGCCTGGATGGTGCTGGCGACCAACGCCACCACCAAGGCGGCCCAGGAGGACCTCCTGGAGGAGTGGCTGCGCAGAGGCGAGGCCGAGACCCCCGTGATCGACGGTGCGGCGGCGCAGCCGGCCGCGGGCGCCGGCGGCCCCGTCGCCGTGATGGAGTTCCTCCGCGACGGCCGGCGGATCCTGCACGACGAGCCCGTGGTGGTCGTCGCCGGCGTCACGGCGGCGGACCTCACCAAGGGGCCCGGCCACTATCCCGGCTCGGCGCTGCCCGGCGGCCCCGGCAACATGGCCATCGCCGGCCATCGCACCACCTACGGCGCGCCCTTCGCCGACATCGACCGGCTGGCCGAGGGCGACGAGATCCGCGTGGAGGACGGCGACGGGGTCACGTGGACCTACCGCGTCGTGGAGCAGCGCATCGTGGAGCCGTCCGACACCACGGTCATCGCCAGCGACCCGCTCGGCAACGGCCGGCCGACGCTGACGCTGACGACCTGTCACCCGCGCTACTCCAACCGTCAGCGCCTGGTGGTCTTCGCGCAACTGGCTCCCTGAGTCGCGGCGCGCGGGCGCCGGTTGGACCCCCCGGCGGGGCTGTGGAACCATCCCGCGCATGAGCGCGATGTCGAACAAGCCCGCCGTCAAGAAGGCGACTGCCAAGAAGGCGACCGTCAAGAAGGCGACCGTCAAGAAGGCGACCGCCAAGAAGGCGACCGCCAAGAAGGCGACCGCCAAGAAGGCGACCGCCAAGCGGCGGATGCCCGACCCCGCCGAGATCCCACGGCCGTGGCTGGCGTCGTACCCACCCGGCGTCCCGGAGTCCTACGACTACCCGCTGGTCCCGCTGACCCGCTTCCTGGACGACGCCGCGCAGGACTTCCCGCACACCGAAGCCGTGGAGTTCCTGGGTTATGCCCTGACCTACCGGGAGCTGCGCGACCAGGTCGACCGCCTCGCCACGGCGCTGCACAACCTGGGCGTGCGCAAGGGCGACCGCGTCGGCATCGTGCTGCCCAACTGCCCGCAGCACGTGGTCGCCGTCTTCGCGATCCTGCGCCTGGGCGCCGTGGTCGCGGAGAACAACCCGCTGTACACGGAAGCCGAGCTGGAGCACCAGATCAACGACGCCGGCTGCTCGGTGCTGATCGTGCTGGATCCCGTGTACCAGCGCATCGCCAAGCTGAAGGGCAAGCTGCCCAGCGTCCGCCACGTCATCTCCACGGGCATCCAGGACGCGCTGCCGTTCCCCAAGAACGTGCTGTTCCCGCTGAAGGGCAAAAAGGACGGCACGTACTACGCGATCCCCGAGGGCGAAGGCGTGCTGCGCCTCAGCGAGCTGGTCGCGCGCACGGCGCCGGCCGTGCAGCAGGCCGAGGTCGACCCGCGTGAGGATCTCGCGATGCTGGTCTACACCGGCGGCACCACCGGCGTCAGCAAGGGCGTCATGCTCAGCCACTTCAACCTCGTGGCCAACGCGTTCCAGGCGCGGCTGTGGATGCCGGACGTGCAGGCGGGGCGGGAGAACATCCTCTGCGTCCTGCCGTTCTTCCACTCCTACGGGCTCACCACGTGCCTGACCCTGGGCATCCTGTCCGCCGCGACGCTCACCCTCCTGCCGCGCTTCGACCGCGACATGGTGCTGAAGACGATCGACAAGCGGAAGCCCACCCTGTTCCCCGGCGTGCCGACCATCTATGTCGCCCTCAACACCGCGCCGGACGTGCGCAAGTACGACCTCACGTCCGTGCGCGCCTGCCTGTCCGGCGCGGCGCCGCTGCCGGTCGAGGTCGCCCGGCAGTTCGAAGAGCTCACGGGCGCGAAGCTGCGCGAGGGCTACGGCCTCACGGAGACGTCCCCGATCACCCACGCCAACCCGATCTACGGCAAGGCCAAGAAGGGTTCGATCGGCCTGCCGGTGACGGACACGGTCTGCGCCATCGTGGACCTGGACGACCCCACCAAGCCGGTCGAGCCGGGCCAGCCCGGCTCGACCGGCTTGGTGGGGTCGTCCAGGTCCACGAT
>DATMKC010000117.1:0-5662 GCA_035553555.1 Egibacteraceae bacterium
CATCTGCGCGCTCAGCTTCACGCCGTAGTCGATGCGGATCAGCGCGAAGTCCTTGGGTCCGGACAGGATGGCGTAGGCGAACTCGCCGATGCGCTTGCCGGTCGGGTCGTTGACCACGGGGCCCTTGCCGGGCGCCCAGTGGTGCTCGCCCTTCTCGCGGTCGACGTTCGTCTCCGCCAGCAGGCAGTGGCCCGCCGTGCCCATGTAGACGTGCCTGCGCTTCAGGGCGTCGGTGCCGATGAACGCGAAGTTCAGCGTGCACAGGCCGGTGGTGTCGCCCTTGGGGATGTGGATGGCGGCGCCGGGACGCACGCCGGTGCACGGCGCCACGGGCGCCGGGCCCACGGAGCGCACCGGGCTGACGTCGCGCGCGTGCAGGCGGCCGGTGCGGACGATGTCGGAGACCAGCCGGGGCTCGCCGCAGTCCTTGCCGGTCTCCTCGGCCGCGCTCGCGACCGGCGCCGCACCCGTCGAGGCGAGGGCGACAAGCAGGACCAGGACCAGCCATATGCGGCGCATAGTGCCCTTTACGGTAGCCGCCTCCCCGATCTGACGCAGCAGTCCGTCCGAATTCGGTGAAGCGATGCGCGCCGGCGGCCTCACCAGTAGCGGTGGGCGCTCAAGGGCGCGTGCGGCGCCCGCCTGGCCGGCCGCGGGCCCTGCCGGCGCATGGCGCCCTGCAGGAGCAGGCGGACGACGCGCCCGCGCTGGGGGCGGAACGGCTCGAGCAGCTCCGCCAGGTGCGCGTCGGTCCAGCCGCCGGGCGGTTCGGCGCCGTCGGACAGCGCGTGGCACACCAGCGACGGCAGGTGGTAGTCGCCGAAGGGCACCGCGTCCGGGTCGCCCAGGGCCAGGCGCGCCACGGCGCTCGTCCACACGCCCACGCCCGGCAGCGCGCCCAGCACCGCGTCGAACTCGTCCCACCTGTGCTCCCGCGCCAGCCGGGACAGGCGCGCGTCGTCGAACGCCGCGGCACGCAGTGCCGCAACCCCGCGCATCGACATACCGCAGCGCCGCCGCAGGTCCCAGGTCTCCAGCTTCAGCAGCGCGCGCTGCGTGGGCCAGGCATGCAGCCCTCCGACCTCCCGGCCCGCCAGGCGCACCAGCTGCGCCGCGCTGCGCTCGGCCTCCCGGAACTGCACGAGCTGGCCGAGGACCGCCCTGCCCACCGCCTCCTGGACGCTCAGCACGCTGGACAGGCGCAGCGGCCCAAGCCTCCGGCGCAGCTCTCGTGTCAGCGGATGGCCGTCCAGCACCTCCTCGCCCCAGCCGTCGTCGTCCAGGCCCACCCACGCCCTGGCCAGATGGAACGCATCGCCCTCGTTCCAGCCCGTCGGGGCCGGGGCGGCCTCGCCGGCCCATTTCACGCTGGACCAGCCGCGGATGACCAGCTCGCGCCCACGGGGGGTCGCCGCCAGCAGCAGGGGACCGGCGACATCGTCGTCCAGCGCGCGCCAGAACGTGCCACCAGCGTCCCTTCGCGCGACCGCGCCCCGCGCCGCGTGGTCTAGCAGCACGGACAGGCCCGGATCGTGCGGGCAGGCCAGCGCGTCCTCGAAAAGGAGCGGCCAGTCCTCGGGGGGTGTGACCTCGGGCATGGGCCTAGCATGCCAGCGGGCTGGGACAGGCGGCCGGAAAGCGCGAAGGGCACCCGGGGGGAGGGTGCCCTTGCGTCTCGGGGTGAAGGGGTCAGGCCGCGGGGCTCAGCTCCTGCTGCAGCCGCGCCAGCGCCTGGTTCTCGATCTTGCGGACGGACTCGCGCGACAGGCCGAGCTCCTTGCCCAGCGAGTCCAGCGTGAGCGCCTCCTCGCCGTCCAGGCCGTAGCGGCGCGTGAGGACGTACCAGCTGCGGTCGTCCAGCGCCTCGCGCGCCACGGAGAACACCTCGGTGAGGAAGTCGCGCTCGACGACCTCCTCCGCCGGGGAGTCGCTGGCCACGGCGACGAACTCGCCCAGCTCGCTCGCGTCGCTGTCGTAGCCGACCGGGCGGTCCAGCGAGGTCATCGAGTGGTCGCCCTCCATGGCGCGGCGGACCTTGGCCGGCGTCATGCGCGTGGCCTTGGCCAGCTCGTCGATGGTGGGCTCGCGGCCGGTCTCGGACTCCAGCCGCGCGGACGCGGCGCGGACCTTCACCAGGGCGTCGTGCAGCGCGACGGGCAGGCGGATGGTGCGCTCGCTGCCCGCGACGCCGCGCTGGATCGCCTGGCGGATCCACCACGTCGCGTAGGTGGAGAACTTGTAGCCGCGGCGCCAGTCGAACTTCTCCACGGCGCGCAGCAGGCCAAGGTTGCCCTCCTGGATCAGCTCGCCGAGGTCCAGCGAGCTGCGCTTGGAGAACTGCGCCGCCACGCTGACCACCAGCCGCAGGTTCGCCGCGACGAAGTGGTCGAACGCCTCCTGGCCCTCACGGGCCAGGCGCTGGAGCTCCTCGGTGTTCTTGGTCTCGCCGGCGTCCAGGCGCTCCTGCGCCTCCCGCCCCGCTTCGATGGTCTTGGCGAGCCGGACCTCGTCCGCCGCGGTCAGCAGGCGGACCTTTCCGAGCTCGCTGAAGTACAGGTCCAGGAGGTCCTCCGGGACGCTCGTACGCTCGGTGGTTCGGTGCGTTGACATGGTTCCTGCCGATTCGTCGATCGTGTGCTGGTGACAACGTGACCTGGGGTCAGTTTGTTCCCGCAACCGGTGCGCTGCCCGGGGCGTTTCCCGTCCTCCTCGCCGGGTCGCGGCCGGAGTCGGGGAAAAGTCCCGAGCATCTGTAGACGCTCGCCGGGCTCCGGAAGTTGCGGGCCACGGCCCCGCGATGTGGCTTGTTTCGCCTCCGCGCGGCGCGGACCGGCGGTAACGGTGTCCGGATGGCCTAGCATCGGGGGGGTGAATCCCCTGCTGACGCGGCTCGGCGGCTATCCGCTGGCCGCCTTCCAGGACCTCAAGGCCGAATTGCAGGCCCAGGGCTTGCCCCTGCACGATTTCTCCATCGGCGACCCGGTTGAACCCACGCCGGCGTTCATCCGCCAGGCGCTGATCGACGCCGTGCCCGAGGTGAGCCAGTA
Source organism: Egibacteraceae bacterium (assembly GCA_035553555.1). Lineage (GTDB taxonomy): Bacteria > Actinomycetota > Nitriliruptoria > Euzebyales > Egibacteraceae > DATMKC01. The sequence continues at coordinate 3,048 of DATMKC010000117.1, forward strand.
CCCGACCGCGGCGGGTCCGCCGGCGCTGCGCCAGGCGATCGCCGGCTGGGTCGGCCGCCGCTTCGGCGTCACGGTCGACCCGGACACGCAGGTGCTGCCCACCGCCGGCAGCAAGGAAGCCATCTTCCACTTCCCCCTGGGCGTGCTGGACCCGCACTCGGACCGGCGGGCCGTGATCTGGGGGGCGCCCGGCTACCAGGTCTACGAGCGCGGCCAGCTCTTCGCGGGCGGCACCAGCGACCCCGTGGCGCTGACCGACGAGCGCGGCTGGCTGCTGGAGCTGGACCAGCTCCCGGCCGCGCGCCTGCGCGCCGCCTGCATCGCCTGGGTGAACTACCCGCACAACCCGACCGGCGCCGCGGCGGGGCTGGACTACTACGAGCGCTGCGTGGCGGCGGCGCGCGAGCACGGCGTCGTGCTGGCCAGCGACGAGTGCTACATGGACATCTATCCGGAACCATCCGCTGACGCGGGGCCGGTGGACGCCCCGCCGCCCGCGTCGGCGCTCCAGGCCGCGGGCCCGGACCTGCGCGGCGTGGTGGCGGCGTTCAGCCTGTCGAAGCGCTCCGGCATGACGGGGTATCGCTGTGGCGCGCTGGTCGGCGACGCGGAGCTGATCACGGCGCAGCGCACGCTGCGGCCCAATATCGGCACGGCCAGCCCCGAGTTCGTGCAGCGGGCGGCCATCGCGGCGTGGTCCGACGACGCGCACGTGGCCGCCCGGCGCGCGCTGTTCGACGCCAAGCGCGCGGTGATGCTGGACTTCCTGCGCCAGGCCGGCTTCCGCGTCGGCGGCAGCCAGGCGACGTTCTACCTGTGGGTGGCGGCCCCCGGAGGCGACGACGCCGCCTACGCCGAGGCGCTGCTGCGCCGGCGCATCATCGTCTCGCCCGGCCGCGCGTTCGGCCCGGCCGGACAAGGCTGGTTCCGGCTGGCGCTCGTACCCTCCGTGGAAGGATGCCGGGAGGCCGCCGCCCTGTGGGCCGAGGCGATCGGCGCCGGGGAGCTGCCGGGGCACTGACGGGCCCCGGCGCGAAGACGATGCCCAGGACAACGCCAAGGGAGACTGACGACGTGACCGACACGCAGCGCCTGCGCGAGATCATCGACGCGGCGTTCGACCAGGGGACGCACGACACGCCCGACGCCCGCGAGGCGGTGGCGCAGGCGCTGGAGCTGCTCGACCGCGGCCGGGAGCGCATCGCCGAGAAGCGCGACGGCGACTGGGTGGTCAACGACTGGCTGAAGCGCGCGATCCTGCTCGGCTTCCGCCAGCGCGGCATGGAGACCATCGAGGTCGGGCCGTTCGAGTACCACGACAAGGTGCCGCTGAAGACCGGCTACGCCGAAGCAGGCGTGCGCGTGGTGCCGCCCGCGGTGGTGCGCCACGGCGCGTTCGTGGAGTCCGGCGCCATCCTGATGCCCAGCTACGTCAACATCGGCGCGTGGGTCGGCAGCGGCACGATGGTGGACACCTGGGCGACGGTCGGCTCGTGCGCGCAGATCGGGCGCAACGTGCACCTGGCGGGCGGGGTCGGCATCGGCGGCGTCCTGGAGCCGCCGGGCGCCCGGCCCGTGATCATCGAGGACAACTGTTTCGTCGGCTCGCGCGCGATCATCGTGGAGGGCACCGTGATCGAGGAGGGCGCCGTCGTGGGCGCCGGCGTGGTGATCACCAAGTCCACGCAGATCATCGACGTGACCGGCGCGGAGCCCGTCACCCTGAAGGGGCGGGTGCCCGCGCGCTCCGTCGTGATCCCCGGCACGCGGCAGAAGGAGTTCGCCGCGGGGACGTTCGGCGTGCCGTGCGCGCTGATCATCGGCACGCGCTCGACCGGCACCGACGAGAAGGTGTCCCTGAACGACGCGCTGCGCGACTACGACGTACCGGTCTAGGCGGAAGCGCATGAGCCCCCTCGGCGACCTGCTGCTGGAGCTGCTGGCCCTACCCTGCGTGACGGGCCAGGAGGGCCCCATCGCGGACTGGCTGGAGGCCCGCTACCGCGGCCGGGGCGAGGACGTGGTGCGGGTGGGCCATTCGGTGGTCGCCGGGCGCCTGCGCGACGAGCGGCCGACCGTGCTGCTGGTCGGCCACACCGACGTGGTCCCGCCGACGCCGGGCGACCTTGAGGCCCGCCGTGCCGATGGCGCGATCCACGGCCGCGGCGCCAGCGACATGAAGTCGGGCCTGGCCGTGGGCATGGACTGCTTCGAGGACGCGGCCCTGCGCGCGGGGCCGCACAACCTGGTGCTGGTGGCCTACGCGGGGGAGGAGGGGCCCCACGACGGCAACGAGCTCGGTCCGCTGCTGGACGCGGTGCCGGCGCTGCGGGAGGCGGCCCTGGCGATCGTGCTCGAGCCGACGGACCTCACCGTGCAGCTGGGCTGCATGGGGGCGCTGCACGCCGAGGTGACCTTCATCGGCAGGGCGGCGCACTCCGCCCGCCCCTGGCAGGGCGAGAACGCGCTGAGCAAGGCGGGCGCCTTCCTGACATCGCTGCACGAGCGGCCACCGGCGGACGTCGAGGTGGACGGCCTGCGCTTCCGCGAGGTCGTCACACCGACGCGCGCGTGGACCCACCCGGTGCGCGAGGCTCGCAACGTGGTGCCGGACC
>DATMKC010000118.1:0-2098 GCA_035553555.1 Egibacteraceae bacterium
TCGTCGCGCAGCTGGACGAGTTCGGCCGGCTGGTCGGCGGCCTGGTGGAGCTGGCGCGCGGCGCCAGGCCCGCCGGCGCGGTCACGCCCGTGCGCCTCGACGAGCTGGTGGGCCGCGTGGCCTCGTCGGCAAGGCTGGGGCCCGGCGCGCCGCCGGTCAGCCTGGATGCCGCGCCGACCACCGTGCTGGGCGAGGAGGACCGGCTGGAGCGCGCCGTCGCGAACCTGGTCGACAACGCGGTGAAGTACGGCGGCGGCGGGCCGGTGGAGGTCACCGTTCGGGACGGCACGGTGGTCGTGCGGGACCACGGCCCGGGCATCCCGCCTGAGCACCTGCCGCACGTCTTCGACCGCTTCTACCGCGCGCCGGAGACACGCGCCGCGCCGGGGTCCGGACTGGGGCTCGCCATCGTGCGCCAGGTGGCCGACGCGCACGGCGGCACGGCGCACGCCGCCAACGCGCCGGACGGCGGCGCGGTCCTGACCCTGCGCCTGCCCGTCAAAGGTTGAACCGTTCGTCCGAGATCTCGGACGAACGGTTCCAGGTTGGGAAGGGAGGCGGTCAGGGACCGGGGCGTTGCGGGGCGTTGCGGCCCGGCGTCGTGGCCCCGTAGCGGGCGGCCTCGCGACCCAGGTCCAGCGGCCGGATGCTCTTGCGGGCCGCCAGGATCTCCGCGTCGACCAGCTCCTCCGGCAGGAACCAGGCCACCTCGAACTCCAGGCCGTCGGGGTCGTGGCCGTACAGGCTCTTGGACGTGCCGTGGTCGCTCATGCCGCCCAGCGCGCCCGCCCGGCCGAGCTCGCCCTGGATGCGCTCCAGCTCCTCCAGCGTGTCGACCTCCCACGCCAGGTGGTACAGGCCGACGGTCTGGCGGCCCGCGGCCGACGGGCCCGCTCCGGCACCGACCTCGAACAGGCCCAGGTCGTGGTCGTTGTCCGAGCCGGCCGCCTGCAGGAACGCGGCACGGAACCCCGCCGGCGCTATCGGCACCACGCGGAAGCCCAGCACCCGCGTGTAGAAGGCGACGCTGCGGTCCAAGTCCCGCACGTACAGCACCGCGTGGTTGAGCCTCGTGATGCCCATCCCGATCACTCCCTCGTATCGTGGTCCCTGCGCGGGACAGTCTCGCCCCGCACGGCATGGAACAAAGTTGAGTGCTCAACTGTTCCCTGGAGGGTGAACCGAGGGCGGAACCCCAAGGGGGGAACCCATGACTGAACCACGCTGGCTGGACGAGGACGAGCAGCGCGCCTGGCGCGCGTTCCTCGCGGCGTCCCGCCTGCTGTTCGACCGCCTGGAGCGCGAGCTCCAGCATGACGCCGGCATGCCGCACGCCTACTACGAGATCCTGGTGCGCCTGTCAGAGGCTCCGGATCGCCGGCTGCGCATGAGCGAGCTCGCCGACAAGTCGCTGTCCTCGCGCAGCCGGGTGTCCCACGCCGCGCGGCGGCTGGAGGAAGCGGGCTGGCTGCGCCGAGAGGAGTGCGAGACGGACCGCCGGGGCGCGTGGGCGGTGCTCACCGACGCCGGCTACGCCGTCCTGCAGGCTGCCGCGCCCGGGCACGTCGAGGGGGTCCGCACGCACCTGTTCGACCAGCTCTCAGCCGAGCAGGTTGCGCAGCTGCGCCAGATCAGCGAAGCCGTGGTGGCCCACCTGGAGCCGCTGGACTGAGACGCGCGGACGCGCGTGCGCTCAGGCGACGCGCAGGTGGGACGGCCGCCGCACGATGCGGCCGCGGTCCGGGCCCCAATGCCCGCCCACGGCGAGCGGCTCCGGGCGGGTGTGCCGCGCGGGCTCGGCCGGGTGGTCGAAGCGCATGTGGAACTGGTTGGCGTGCACGTAGGACTGCGCCCTGCCGACGCGAGCGATGCCGCGGCCGCAGTGGCCGCACCGGTCCGTCCAGCTGTCCATCGCTGACCCCTCACGCCAGTGCATGACTCCTGGAGCAAGTCCATCCCACGATGCGGCGACGCGCAGTCCCCCATCGGGACTGAATCGGCCGCACGTCCTGACTAGTCAGCGCGCCGGCGGCGGCGGCGGGTACGGGGGGCGGCGGAATTTGCGTGGCGGGTCCTCCCCTTCCGGCCCGGCCTGGGC
>DATMKC010000119.1:0-6057 GCA_035553555.1 Egibacteraceae bacterium
CCCAGCGGCAGCGCCTTCGCGCGACGCAACACGCGCTCGGCCACGTCCAGCAGACCGTGAAGGTCCGCGGTGGCCAGCGCCGCGTCGATCCCGAACCCCGCACTCGAACACATGTTCGACACCATACAACGCGACTGCGACAGGTCAACCCACGAAATTGAATCTGTGGGAAAGATGCCTTGACGACGAAGTCCTCGGACCGCCGGACACGAACACGGCAACCGCGTCAGGGAGCGGCGGGGCCTTCCTCGGCGATCCGCGCCAGCACCCCGTTGATGAAGCGCCCCGAGTCGTCGGTGGACAGCTCCTTGGCCAGCTCCACCGCCTCGTTGATCGCCACGGCCGTGGGCACGTCCTCCACGTCCAGCAGCTCGTGCACGGCGATGCGCAGCAGGTTGCGGTCGACGATGGGCATGCGGCCCAGCGTCCAGCCCTTCGCGTGCGTGGTGATCAGCTCGTCGATGCGGGCGATGCCGCGGTGCACCCCGCGCACCAGCGCCAGGGCGTACTCGGGTGGCTGCTCGTCGCCGGCCAGGTGCGCGGCCAGAATCGTCGGGACCGGGCGCTCCTTCAGATCGGCCTCGTACAGGATCTCCAGGGCGCGGCGGCGCGCCTCGTGCCGGCTGCCCCGCGGGACGCGGGGCTCGTCCCGCTCGTCGCCTGGAGCCATCAGGCGCGCGAGATGTACTCGGCACTGCGCGTGTCGACCTTGATGGCCTCGCCCTCGTTGATGAACAGCGGCACCTGCACCACGGCGCCCGTCTCCAGCGTGGCCGGCTTGGTGGCCCCCGACACGCGGTCGCCCTGCACGCCGGGCTCGGTCTGCGTGATGGTCAGCGTGACGTTGGCCGGCAGGTTCACGTCCACCACCTCGCCGTCGTGGAACACCAGGTCGATGGTGTCGCCCTCCTTGATCCACTTGGCGGCCTCGCGCACCGCGTCCTCGGGCACGTGCGACTGCTCGTAGTGCTCGGTGTCCATGAACACGAACGAGTCGCCCTCGCGGTACAGGTACTGCAGCGAGCGCTTCTCCAGGATGGCCTGCTCGAGCTCCTCGCCCGCGCGGAACGTCCGGTCGATGGTCTTGCCGTTCTGCACGCCCTTCAGCGTGGTGCGCACGAAGGCGCCGCCCTTGCCCGGCTTGACGTGCTGGAAGTAGTCGACGCGCCACAGCTCGCCGTCGATCTTGACCGTCATGCCGTTCTTGAGGTTGTTCGTCGAGACCATGGCTGCTTCCGACTTCCTGATCGGGTGCGGCGCCGCGCTACAGCACGAGCAGCTCGCGGGGACTGGTGGTGAGGACCTCCGGCGGCCCCTGGTCGGCGACCACCACCACGTCCTCGATGCGGACGCCGCCCACGCCGGGGAGGTAGACGCCCGGTTCGACGGTGACCGCCATGCCGGCGCGGAGTGTAGCAGTGGCCGCGCCGTGCAGGATCGGCTGCTCGTGGATCTCCAGCCCCACCGCGTGCCCGGTGGGGTGCACGAAGCGCTCCCCGTGGCCGGCTGCCGCGATCGCCTCCCGGCAGGCGGCGTCCACCGCCGAGGCGGGGGCGCCCGCCAGCGCGGCCGCGCGCCCGGCGGCCTGCGCCCGGCGCACCAGGTCGTGCACGCCCCGCAGCGCCGCGTCCGGCTCGCCCACCGCAACGGTCCGCGTCATGTCGCTGTGGTAGCCGTCCACCAGCGCGCCGAAGTCCACCTTCACCACATCGCCGGAGGCGATCGCCCGGGACGTCGGCCGGTGGTGCGGCCGCGCGCTGTTGGGCCCGGACGCCACGATGGTCTCGAACGACGGCCCGTCGGCCCCGCCCTCGCGCATGGCCTGCTCCAGCCGGCCCGCCACGTCACGCTCCGTCATGCCGGGGCGCAGCCACTCCAGCAGCCCGGCGAACGCGGCGTCCGCCAGGGCACAGGCGCGCCGCAGCGCCGCCACCTCCGAGGCGTCCTTGACCTCGCGCAGTTCCTCCACCCAGCGGGGCGCCGCCACCAGCTCCACACCGGCGCGCTCGCGCAGCGCCGCCGACAGCGCCTGGCCGCGCTCCCACGACACGTCGTGGCTCTCGAAGCCCACCCGGTCGCCGGCCGCCAGGCGCTCCGGCAGCCAGTCCTCCTCGCGCGCCAGCACGCGCGGCAGGTCGCCCGCCTCCGCGGCCGCCTGCTCGTCGTAGCGGCCGTCGGTGGCGAACACGTCCCCGGACGCCCGCGCGCTCACCAGCACCTGCCCGTTGCTGCCCGTGAAGCCGGTCAGGTAGCGGACGTTGACCAGGCGCGTGACCAGGTACCCCGCCAGGCCGTGGTCTGCGAGGCGGGCGCGGAGGCGCTCCCGGCGGGCGGCGTGGGCTGATTGGGGCATGGCGACTCACTGTAACGGTCGGGCGCGGCGCGCCCCGCCCGGGTGAACAGGGGTCTACGACCGGCCTACGACGCACGGTTGACTTCTCACCCTGCGGAATCGCCCCGCTCACCCGTACGGGGGAAGAACTGTGCGGGCAATGCCCCTAGCTTCTGGCCCAGGAGACGGGGGGACAGCCGAGCTGTCCAGGTTTCCAAACGTCCACCCCGCCGGTCCCTGGCGCTCCCCGGGGTCGGCGGGGTGGACCCTTTCTCGGAGGCGATCGCGTACCTGCGCGCGCCTTCGGCGCGCTGACCGCGATCGGCCGGCCCCTCGGGTCTACAGGCGGGACTGCACGTACTCGGCGGCCAGGCGGTAGCCGGTGACGCCCGCGCCCGTGATGGTCACGTCGACCACGGGGCTCACCACGCTGTGGCGGCGCCACTCCTCGCGCGCGTGGGTCTGGGACAGGTGCACCTCCACCTTGGGCACCTCCAGGAGCTCCAGCGCGTCGCGCAGCGCGTAGCTGTAGTGCGTCAGCGCCCCGGGGTTGGCGATCACCGCGGTGGTGCCGTCGCCGCGCGCGGCGTGCAGCCGGGCGACCAGGTCGCCCTCGTGCTCGGACTGGAACGCGTCCACGTCCCCCAGCACCGCGCGCACCGCCGCCTCGACGTCGGCCAGCGTGGCCGTGCCGTAGTGGGCCGGGTCGCGCGTGCCGAGCTGCGACAGGTTGGGGCCGTGCAGCAACAGGACGGTCATGCCAGGCTCCTCAGCACCTCGTCGACGATGCGGCGCTCCGGCTGCTCGACCAGCAGCGCCTCCCCCGGCGTCCGGCACAGCACGAAGCGCACACCGGCCCGGGCCTTCTTGTCCCGCGCGAGCACGTCCCAGACCGCCGAGGGCTCCAGGCGCACGCCGCCGGTCGGCAGGCCCAGCGCGTCCAGCACCGCGACGGTGCGCTCGGCCAGGCCGGGCTCGCTCACGCCGATGCGCTCCCCCAGCCGGGCGGCGAACACCATGCCGAGGCCGACGGCCTCGCCGTGGCGGTAGCTGTCGTAGCCGGTGAGCGACTCGATCGCGTGCCCCACGGTGTGCCCGTAGTTGAGCAGCGCCCGCTCGCCGGACTCGCGCTCGTCCGCGGCGACGATGCGCGCCTTCACCGCGGCGCCGCGGCGCACCACCTCCGTGAGCAGCGCCGGGTCGCCGGCCTGCGCGGCCTGGGGGTCCTTCTCCAGCAGCTCCAGCACCAGCGGGTCGGAGATGAAGCCGTACTTGGCCACCTCGCCCAGCCCGGCCCGCAGCTCGCGGGGCGGCAGCGTGGTCAGCGTCGCCGTGTCGGCCAGCACGACGAGCGGCTGATGGAACGCGCCGACCAGGTTCTTGCCCTCCGGCAGGTTGATGCCGGTCTTGCCGCCGATGGCGGCGTCGACCATGGCCAGCAGCGTGGTGGGCAGCTGCGCCACGGCGATGCCGCGGTTCCACGTCGCCGCGGCGAAGCCCGCGAGGTCCCCCACCACGCCGCCGCCGAGCGCGACCACCAGGTCGTCGCGGTTCAGCGGCATGCCGGCGAAGCGGTGCCACAGCATCGCCAGGGTGGCGACCGACTTCGCGTCCTCGCCGTCCGGCACGGTGACCACCTGGACGTCCAGGCCCAGGGACTGCAGGCCGGCGACCACGGGCGCCTCGTACAGCGCCGCCACGGCCGCGTTGGTGACCAGCGCGGCGCGCCGGGCGTGCGGCGGCGGGCCGAGCAGCTCCGGCAGGCGCCCCAGGGCGCCGGCCTCCACGACGATGTCGTAGCCGCGCCCCGGCAGGTCCACGCGGATGGGCCCGGTCACGCCGCCACCGCCTTGCGCTCGCCGGGCGTCAGCACGTCGGGCCGGGTCGCCGCCCAGGCGACGATGCTCGCGGCGATGGCGTCGGCGGAGCGGCCGTCCGTGGTGTCCTCGACGTGGTCGGCGGCAGCCTCGAAGGCCACCCGCCGCTCGCCCGCCAGGCGCTCCAGCCGCCCGTGCACGTCGGTCTCGCCGGCCAGCAGCGGCCGGCGCGCCACTCCCGCGCGCGTCACGCGCTCGGCCAGCACCGCCACGTCGCCGACCAGGAGCACCACGACGCCCCCGGCGCGCAGCAGCTCGACGTTGCCCCCGTCCAGCAGCACGCCGCCGCCCAGGGACACGATGTGACGGCGCAGCTCGGCGGCCTCCGCGACCACTTCCCGCTCCAGCTCCCGGAACGCCTCCTCGCCGCGGCGCGCGAACAGCTGCGCGATCGAGCAGCCGGCGCGCTGGGCGACCAGCGCGTCGGTGTCCAGCCACTGCCGCCCCAGGCGCACGGCCAGCCGCCGCGCCAGCGTGGTCTTGCCGGTGCCCATCAGCCCGCCGAGCACGATGTTGCGCGCCCCGTCGCCGCTCACGGCCGGCCGAGCCAGGGCGGCGTCAGGGAGGACACGTAGCCGTCGAGGTTGCGCCGGACCTCCTCCAGCGAGTCCCCGCCGGTCTTTTCCAGCAGCGCCCCGGCGAGCTCCAGCGCCACCACGTGCTCGGCGACCACGGCGCCGCGCGGCACCGCGCACGCGTCGCTGCGCTGGTGGATCGCCTCCGCGGGGTCGCCGCTGCGCACGTCCACGGTGCGCAGGGGCCGCGGGATGCTGGAGATGGGCTTCATGGCGGCGCGCACGCGCAGCACCTCGCCGGTGGACATGCCGCCTTCGATGCCGCCGGAGCGTCCGCTCACCCGGCGGTAGCCGCGCTCGCTGTCCGGCACGATCTCGTCGTGCGCCTTGGAGCCGGGCACCTCGGCGGAACGGAAGCCCTCGCCGGCCTCCACGCCCTTCACCGACTGGATGCTCATCAGCGCCGCGGCCAGGCGCGCGTCCAGCTTGCGGTCCCAGTGCACGTGGCTGCCCAGGCCCGGCGGCAGCCCGTGGACCACGACCTCCACCACGCCGCCCAGCGTGTCGCCCTCGCCCTTGGCGCGGTCGATGCGCTCGACCATGCGCGCGGAGGCGTCGGCGTCGAAGCAGCGCACCGGGTCCGCGTCGACGCGCTCCAGGTCGTCCGGGCCCGGCAGGGGCGCGTCCTCGGCGACGGCGACCTCGCCGATGCGCACGACGTGCGACAGCACGCGGATGCCGAGCTCCTCCAGCAGGAACCGGCCGAAGCAGGCCAGGCCCACGCGGGCGGCGGTCTCCCGCGCGCTCGCGCGCTCCAGGACGGGGCGCGCCTCGTCGAAGCCGTACTTCTGCATGCCGGCCAGGTCCGCGTGGCCGGGACGGGGCCGGGTGAGCGGCTCGCCGCGCCCGGTCTCCCGCAGGGCTTCCGGGTTCTCGACCGGGTCCGGGCTCATCACCTCGGTCCACTTTGGCCACTCGCTGTTGTGCACCACGATGGCGATCGGCGAGCCGAGGGTGCGGCCGTGCACCACGCCGCCCAGGATCTCCAGGCGGTCCTGCTCGAAGTTCATCCGCGGCGAGCGGCCGTGCCCCAGGCGGCGGCGCTCCAGCTCGCGCTCGATGCGCGCGCGGTCGACGGGCACGCCGGCGGGCATGCCCTCCAGGATGCCGACCAGCGCGGCCCCGTGGGACTCACCGGCCGTCAGATAACGAAGCGTCATGGTCCCGAGAAGGTACCAGCAGCGACGCCGCCTGGGGCACGGCCGCTCGCCGCGGATGAACTTCGAGCAGGACCGCCTGGAGATCCTGGGCGGCGTGGTGCACGGCCGCACCC
>DATMKC010000120.1:0-3361 GCA_035553555.1 Egibacteraceae bacterium
CACGGCCCGGCCGTCCCCGCCCGGGCGCCTGTCCACGGCGCTCACGTTCGGCTGGCGCGGCATGCTCAAGGTGAAGCACGTGCCGGAGCAGCTGCTGGACGTGACCATCACGCCGGTGATGTTCGTGCTGATGTTCACGTACCTGTTCGGCGGCGCCGTGGCCGGCTCGACCGCCGCGTACCTGGACTACATCCTGCCCGGCATCCTGGTGATGTCGGTGCTGTTCACCACGGTCTACTCCGGCATCGCGCTGAACACCGACCTCACCAAGGGCGTGGTCGACCGGTTCCGCTCGCTGCCCATCTGGCGGCCGGCGCCGCTGGTCGGCTCGCTGCTCGGCGACAGCGTGCGCTACGTGCTGGCCGGCACGGTGATCATCACCGTCGGCGTGATCCTGGGCTACCGCCCGGGCGCCGGCGTCCTGGGCGCCATGTCCGCGCTGGGCCTCGTGGTGCTGTTCGCGTTCGGGCTGTCGTGGGTGTTCACCACGATGGGCCTGGTGCTGCGCACGCCCAACGCGGTCATGAACGCCGGGTTCATGGGCATCTTCCCGCTGACGTTCCTGTCCAACGTGTTCGTGGACCCCAGGACGCTGCCCGGGCCGCTCGAGGCGTTCGTCAAGGTGAACCCGATCTCGATCCTGGCCACCGCGTCGCGCGGCCTGATGGAGGGCAACGTCGCGACGTCGGACATCCTGACCGTCCTGGCGGTCGCGGCCGGACTCACCGCGGTCTTCGCCCCGCTCACCACGCGCCTGTACCGCAGCCGCTGAACCTGCCGCGGCCGCTCCGCGGCGGGCTCAGCCGTGCACGGCGACGCGCACGACCGTGCCGGCACCGCTGCGGACGGCCAGGCGGTCCGACAGGTGGCGCGCCACCCACAGTCCCATGCCGTTGGACGACCCGGGCGGCGGCGGGTGGTACCCCGCCAGGGGGTCCAGTCCCGCGACGCCGTGGTCGGCGACCTCGGCGACCACTTCGCCCGGGCGTGCCCACACCGTCACCAGGGCCGGTGGGGCGCCGTGACGCAGGGCGTTGGTGACGAGCTCCGTCAGGACGACGAGCGCGTCCTCCAGGCGGTCGGGAGGCAGGGCGCGGCCCACGGCGGCGCGCACGTCGTGGCGCAGGCTGACCAGCCCGTCGGTGAACTCCGCGCGGAGCACCGGCGGGCCCGGCGGCGCCGGCCACGGCTCGGGCACGTCGCGCAGCAGGCGCCCGGGCTCCACGTAGTCCGCGCTCGGGCGCCGGTCGCGGCCGTGCCACACGGCGGGGTGGGTGCGGGCCGCCGCCTCCAGCAGGTCGGTCCCGAGCACCCGGGCGTCGTAGGGGCACACGATCCAGGTGTCGCTGTCGGCGAAGACGGCGTTCAAGGCGGACTCGTAGCGGACCCAGGAGTGGCGCGCCTCCTCGGTGTCGCCGAACTGCACCTCGCCCACCACGCGCGTGACGGGGTGGCCGCGCTCGCGCAGCGAGCGCAGCGCATCGGCCCAGGCGGCGATCGTGGTGACGGGGTGGACGTACCAGTCGGCGGCGGGCACGAACGAGACGTCGTCGGCGTCGCGGCCGAGTTCGTCGCGCAGCGCCTCGATGCGCGGCCGTGCGGTGACCACCATGACGCCCTCGCCGGCGTCCACGCCCTCGCAGACGAATGGGGCGAGCGCGGACACGAAGGAGGCGTCGCTGTCATAGAGCAGCGCGTCATGGCGCAGGGTCGCGGCCGTCATGCGGCGACCTTCACGCGGCATTCCTCCTGCAGTCCCAGCAGGTGCCACAAGCGCACGAACGCCGGTGACGCCCCGCGGATGACCGCCGGGCGGGACGTCAGGTCGGCCAGCGCGATGGCGGCATCGGCGACCGCACGGAGCCCGACGATGTCGACGAACCGCAGGCCGCTCACGTCCAGCAGCCCGCCGGACATCTCAGCCGACGCGCTGCGCAGGAGGCGGCCGAGCAGCTCGGAGCCCGCCATGTCCAGTTCGCCGTCCAGCGCGATGGCGCCGTCCGGGCCGCTGTGCAGACGGAAGCCACAATGGCCGGCGGCGCCCTCCGGCCCGAACGCGAGCGCGTGGACGGCGGCGATGGGCGCGACGTCGTCCGGGGCCCACCACTGCCGGTCGTAGCAGCACAGTGCCGTGAACGGCAGTCGCGCGGCGAGCAGGTCCGCGCGCAGCTCGTACGACGGCCAGGAGCCGGACGCGGTGATCTCGCGCAGAGCGGGCGGCACGTCCGCGGCGACGCGGAGCCCGGTGTAGCCGTCCGCCAAGGCCGCCAGGACGAGCCGCTCGTACACGGCGATCCTCGCGTCGGCGTCGAAGGCGCCGCCGGGCAGGTATGCCGCTTCCGCGTCCGCCACCACAAGGGCGCCCTCTGCCCGCAAGCCCGCGCTGTCCATCCCGAGGGCGTCCAGCGCGTCCAGCGCCTGGCCGGTGCGCTGCGGGGTGCCGAGCAGCAGGAGGCGCTCACCGGCGAGGCGCCCGGCGATCAGGTACGCGGCGACCGTGTCCCGCCACGAGTCCACCCCGCCGAACGCCCAGCACGCGTGATCGCCAGGCGCCAGTGTGGCTGGTTCGCGGCTGTCGCCCGATTCGTTCGGCATCTGCCGACTGTAGCCCAGCACCCGACGGCCGGGAAGGGCACGCGCGGCGCGGCCGGGAACCCGACCAGTCCGCCACGTCGTGGTGTGCGCCTCCTACGACTTCCAGTCGTCGCCCGGCATGGTGCGGCGCATGAACTCGTCGAAAAGCGGCACGGTGAACGCGGTATCGCCGTGGCTGGGGCTCCACGACCGATGAGGCCCGGGACCAAGTTCCGCCATCGCTCGCAGGTATCTCTTCTCCGCAGGCGTCAATCGATCGAGCCTCACGCGAAAGAAGCTCTCGTCGAGTGCAGCGATCGCGGAGTGCGATGCTGCTTTCGACGGGTTTTATAGCCATCTTAGCCGTATTAGCCGCGGCGACTAATTCTCCTAAGTTCCGCCTAACCGCTGGCCGCTTGTACCGGGAGTGGCCGCGGGACACAGTCACGGCGGGCAGCGAAAGGACACGTTCGCACCCTGGACCGTTTCGTGGGCTCAGCTTGCCACCATGCGAACCCCGCCGGAACGGTAGACGGGCCGCCCATCGCGCTGGCGCCCGTCCATCACAAGGTCCGGCGCGATGGCTACCGACGTGCAAGCTGAGGCGGCGCGGCGCGCGTCTCAGCTGTCGAGGCGGAACCGTGCGGGCCTCCCATGTGTCACAGTCCGGCGGCATCCTGTCCTGCGCCGGGTTGCCCCCGTGGCGAAGGGAGGTTGACGAATGCCAGACAGCTTTCACGCACTGCTCGTGATGCTGGTCGCTCTGCTGCCTGGGGCGCTTTACGTC
>DATMKC010000121.1:0-12886 GCA_035553555.1 Egibacteraceae bacterium
CCGTCTCGGTGAAGCGGTAGTCGCGCCGGGCCACCAGCACGCGGTCGGCGAACGGCAGCACCAGCGTCTTGGCGTCGGCGCGCGGCGCGTCCTCGGCGGGCAGCATCTCGGCCGAGTCGGCGCGCAGCAGGCCGCCGACCAGCGTCACCAGCGCGTGGTCCTCCGTCATGGACGTGTCCAGGAGCGCCCCGAGGCCCATGGCGACGCGCGTCACCGCGTCACCGGGATGGCCTCGCGACGGCCCGGCGTGGACCAGGCGGAAGCCGTCGAGCTCGTCCACGCAGGCCACCAGCGCGCGCAGCCGCTCCGGCCCGTCGATCCAGACGACCAGGTCGTCCAGCGCCTCGCCCTGGGCGTGATCGACGACCTCCACGGCCTGGATGTCGCCGCCCTGCTCGCCTATGGCGCCGGCCAGCGCGGCCAGTGCGCCGGGCCGGTCCGGCACGGCGACCCGCATCATGATCTCCACCGGGCGAGCCTAGCCCGCCCCGCCGCAGGCGACGAACCGACCGCCGCAGGCGACGAACTGATTTCCGGCGGGCGGCGAACCGGCCGTCCGGGCAGGTGCGCGCAGTTGACGACGGCGCCCCCTCGGGCGTACAACTGGCCTTCGATGACCGACGCAGCCGCTCCTTTCGCCGCCGGGCGCGCCTTCCGCGCCCTGTCGCTGCGCGCCATCGTCTCGGCCCTGCTTGCGGGCCTCCTGCTCCTCCTTTGATGCCGCGGGGCGGACTCACACCGGCACTCGAACCCCCCGCGGAGCGCATCCATCGAGAGTGCGTAGGCTGCACGCATCGCGCGCAAGGAGAGCAGGCACATGAGCACCGACGGGAATGACGTTCCGGCCGTCCGCATCTTCGACACGACCCTGCGGGACGGCGAGCAGGCGCCCGGCATCTCGCTGGACGTCAAGGAGAAGCTCGAGATCGCCGAGCAGCTGTACCGGCTGAAGGTCGACATCGTCGAGGCGGGCTTCCCGATCACCAGCCAGGGCGACTACGAGGCCGTGAAGGCCATCGCCGACACCGTCGGCACGGAGCAGGGCTCGCCGGTCATCGCCGCGCTGGCGCGCTGCCACGCCGACGACATCCGCCGTGCGGGCGAGGCGCTGAAGGGCGCCGACCGCAAGCGCATCCACGTGTTCCTGTCCACCTCGGAGATCCACCGCAACGCCATGCTGCACGCCACCGAGGACCAGATCGTCGAGCAGACGATCGAGGGCGTGAAGCGCGCGCTGGAGTACACCGAGGACGTGGAGTTCTCGCCGCAGGACGCCACGCGGACGGACTACGACTTCCTCATGCGGGTGATCGACGCGGCGGTGGAGGCGGGCGCCACCACCATCAACGTGCCGGACACGGTCGGCTACGCCGTGCCGTTCGACTTCGGCAACCTGATCGCCGACGTGGTCAAGCGCGTGGGCGAGGACGTGTTCGTGAGCGTGCACTGCCACAACGACTTGGGCCTGGCCGTGGCCAACTCCATCGAGGCCGTGCGCAACGGCGCCCGCCAGGTGGAGGTCGCGGTCAACGGGCTGGGCGAGCGCGCCGGCAACTGCTCCATGGAGGAGGTCGTGATGGCGCTGGCCACGCGCATCGACCTCTTGGGCGTGCCCACCAACGTCAACACGCGCGAGATCACGCGCACCTCGCGCCTGGTGTCGACGCTGACCGGCTACCCGATCCAGTTCAACAAGGCCGTGGTGGGCAAGAACGCGTTCGCCCACGAGTCCGGCATCCACCAGCACGGCGTGCTGCAGGACCGCCTGACCTACGAGATCATGCACGCCGAGGACGTCGGCGCCGTGGGCGCGCAGATCGTGCTGGGCAAGCACTCCGGCAAGCACGCGTTCTCCAAGCAGCTGGAGGACATGGGCTACACGCTGTCCAAGGAGGAGGTCGGCCGCGCCTTCGCCCGCTTCAAGGAGCTGGCGGACCGCAAGGTGGAGCTGACCGACAAGGACCTGGAGGCGATCGTCGCCGACGAGGTCTACGCCTCCGACGAGGAGGCCTACGAGCTGGTCGGCTTCGAGGTCGCGGGCGGTACCGAGCACGAGCCCGAGGCGACGGTGAAGGTGCGCGTGGTCTCCGACGGCCAGGTGGTCGAGGAGCACGGCAGCGGCGACGGCATGGTCGACGCGGCCTGCTCGGCCATCCGGCGCGCCACCGGGATCGACGGCACACTGGTGAACTTCAACGTGTCCGCCGTCACCAAGGGTGTCGACGCCCTGGGCGACGTCACGGTCCAGGTTGAGGTGGAGGGCAGGCGCTACACCGGCCGCGGCATGTCCACCGACATCGTCGAGGCCAGCGCCCGCGCCTTCGTCAACGCATTGAACAAGTCGGTGCGGCTGCGCAACCGCGCGGACGTGCCGGCCTCCGAGACGCCGTAGGGATGGTGGGGACCATGACCGAGAAGCCCCCGGCTCGTGCCGGCGGGAAGCCCAGGGTCAGGCTGCACGTGCCGCCGGACCACACCCCGGAGGACGAGGCCGCGCTGGTGGCGCAGGTCGCCGCCGCCATCGCGGAGTCGACCGGGCCGGACTCGGCCGACGTGGAAGTGGTCAAGACCGAAGAGGTGAACGTCACGGGCGACGTGGCGCACCGCATGCACCAGGGCGCCCGCTGGGGCGCGTGAAGGAGCTGAGCAGCGTGTCTGGGAAGACCCTTGTCGAGAAGATCTGGGAGCGCCACGTGGTGCGCTCGGCCGAAGGCGAGCCTGACCTTCTCTACATCGACCTTCACCTGGTGCACGAGGTGACCAGCCCGCAGGCCTTCGAGGGCCTGCGCCTGGCCGGGCGCACGGTCCGCCGCCCGGATCTCACGCTGGCCACCATGGACCACAACGTGCCGACCACGGCGCGCGAGCTGCCGGTGACCGACGAGCTGTCCAAGAAGCAGATGGACACCTTGGAGGCCAACTGCGCCGACTTCGGCGTGCGGGTGTTCAACCGCTTCTCCAACCAGGTCGGCATCGTGCACACCATCGGCCCCGAGCTGGGCGTCACCGAGCCCGGCATGACGATCGTCTGCGGGGACAGCCACACCGCCACGCACGGCGCGTTCGGCGCGCTGGCGTTCGGCATCGGCACCAGCGAGGTGGAGCACGTCCTGGCCACGCAGACGCTGCCGCAGGCCAGGCCGAAGCTGATGGCCGTGGAGATCTCCGGCGAGCTGCCGTTCGGCGTCACCGCCAAGGACCTGATCCTGGAGGTCATCCAGCACATCGGCACCGACGGCGGCGTGGGGCACGTGATCGAGTACCGCGGCCCGGCGATCGAGGCGCTGACGATGGAGGGCCGCATGACGGTCTGCAACATGTCCATCGAGGCGGGCGCGCGCGCCGGCCTGATCGCGCCGGACGAGACCACGTTCGCCTGGCTCAAGGGCCGCCCCCACGCGCCGCAGGGTGCCGCGTGGGACGAGGCGCTGGAGTACTGGCGCACGCTGCGCACCGACGACGACGCCGAGTTCGACACGGTGGTGCGCCTGGACGCGTCCACGTTCGAGCCCACGGTCACGTGGGGCACGACGCCCTCGCAGTCGGTCGGCGTGAGCGGCCGCGTGCCCACCCCTGAGGAGACGCGCGACCCGGAGCAGACCCGCCGCTCGCTGGAGTACATGGGCCTGCGAGGCGGCGAGCCGGTCACCGACGTGAAGCTGGACCGGGTGTTCATCGGCTCCTGCACCAACGGCCGCATCAGCGACCTGCGCGCCGCCGCCAGGGTGGTCGAGGGCAAGCGGGTGGCCGACGGCGTCAGCGCCATGGTGGTGCCCGGCTCCTACCAGGTGAAGCTGCAGGCGGAGGCCGAGGGCCTCGACGAGGTGTTCAAGGAGGCGGGCTTCGACTGGCGCGAGCCGGGCTGCTCGATGTGCCTGGGCATGAACCCCGACATCCTGCAGCCGGGGGAGCGCTGCGCGTCGACCAGCAACCGCAACTTCGAGGGCCGGCAGGGCAAGGGCGGCCGCACGCACCTGGTGTCGCCGGAGATGGCGGCCGCGGCCGCCATCCACGGCCACTTCGTGGACGTGAGGGAGGTCATCGCCAAGTGAACCCCGTGACCGTGATCGAAGGGCGCATGGTGCCGCTGGACCGCGCCGACGTCGACACCGACCAGATCATGCCGAAGCAGTTCCTCAAGCGCATCGAGCGCACCGGCTTCGGCGAGTTCGTGTTCTTCGACTGGCGCTCCGACCCGGGCTTCGTGCTGAACGACCCGCGCTACGCGGGCGCCAACGTCATGGTGGC
Organism: Egibacteraceae bacterium; assembly: GCA_035553555.1. GTDB lineage: Bacteria > Actinomycetota > Nitriliruptoria > Euzebyales > Egibacteraceae > DATMKC01. Next base: position 4,249 of record DATMKC010000121.1, read on the forward strand.
GGGCCCGAACTTCGGCTCCGGCTCCAGCCGCGAGCACGCGCCGTGGGGCCTGCAGCAGTACGGCTTCGACGCGATCGTCGCGCCGAGCTTCGCCGACATCTTCCGCAACAACTGCGCGAAGATCGGCCTGCTCGCCGTGACCCTGCCGGCCGAGACCTGCAAGCGGCTGATCGCGATGGCCGAGGCCGAGCCGGCCACCGGCATCCACATCGACCTGCCGAACCAGACGCTGGCGGCCGGGGACGTGGACGCCCGCTTCGACTTCGACCCGCACACCAAGCACCTGCTGGTCAACGGGCTGGACGACATCGGCATGACGCTGCAGCACGACGACGCCATCGCGGCGTTCGAGGCCACGCGCCCGGCCTGGCTGCCCACGACGGTCGCGCGCTAGGAGCCGCCTTGGCTGACCCGCCCCCGGCCGCGATCTCGACGCGGGACCTGCGCAAGGTCTTCACGGGCGGGAGCGGGCCTGCGGTCACCGCGGTGGACGGCGTGGACCTGGACGTGCGCCCCGGGGAGGTCTTCGGCCTCCTGGGGCCCAACGGCGCCGGCAAGACCACGACGATCGGCATGCTGACCACGCGCGTGGTTCCGACCGGGGGGACGGCGCGCATCGACGGGATCGACGTGGCCGCGCGGCCCACGCGAGTGAAGCGGCGCATCGGCGTGGTCAGCCAGACCAACACGCTCGACCGCAGCCTGACGGTGCGCGAGAACCTGACCTTCCACGGGCGCTACTTCGGGCTGGGCGGGCGCGAGTCGGCCCGCCGGGCGGACGAGCTGCTGGCGCGCTTCCGCCTGGCCGACCGGCGCGACGCCGACGTCAACACGCTGTCCGGGGGCATGGCGCAGCGGCTCATGGTGGCGCGCGCCCTGCTGCACCGTCCCGCCGTGCTGTTCCTGGACGAGCCGAGCACGGGGCTGGACCCGCAGAGCCGGCTGGCGCTGTGGGAGGTGCTGCGCGGCCTGCACGCCGAGGGCCAGACGATCCTGCTCACCACGCACTCCATGGACGAGGCCGACCAGCTCTGCGAGCGCGTGGCGATCATGGACCACGGCCGGATCCTGGCCCTGGACACGCCCACGGAGCTCAAGAAGGCGCACGTCGAGGGCGCGCCGGGAGAGGCCACGCTCGAGGACGTCTTCATCGCCCTCACCGGAAGGGACCTGCGCGAGTGACCGCCCCGCCTTCCCAACCTGGAACGTTTGTCCGGTATCTCGGACAAACGTTCCAACCTGGAGCGGGCGCGGCGGTGCGCGGCTTCGGCGGGCTGCTGCTGCGGGACCTGCGCGTGCAGTCGCGCCAGCCGGTGCGCTTCCTGGTGCGCACGCTCAGCCAGCCGTTCCTGCTCGTGTTCGTGTTCACCTACGTGTTCCCGCGCATCGGCCAGGGCCTGCGCGCGCCCGGCGGCGGCGAGTCGTTCACCACCGTGCTGGTCCCGGGCGTGGTCGCCATCGCCGTGTTCATCAAGGGCGTGCAGGCCGTCGCCCTGCCGCTCGTGCAGGAGTTCGGCTACACGCGCGAGGTCGAGGACCGCGTCCTGGCGCCCCTGCCGGTTCCCGCGATCGCCATGGCCAAGCTCACGTGGGGCGCGATCGAGGGCGTCGTCGCCGCGCTGCTGGTGTTCCCCGTCGTCGCACTGGTCCCGGCCGAGCCGGCGAACCTGGCGGTGCAGTGGCCGCAACTGCTCGCGGTGCTGGCGCTGGGGCCGTTCCTGGCGTCGGCGGTGGGGCTGTTCCTCGGCACGATGGTGCCGCCGACCCAGGTGCCGCTCCTGTTCAGCGTCGTCATCCTCCCGATCACATTCTTGGGTGCGACCTACTACCCGTGGGCGGCCCTGGAGCCGATCCGCTGGCTGCAGATCGTCACCTTGGCCAACCCGCTGGTCTACATTGCCGAGGGCTTCCGCATGGCGCTCACGCCGCAGCTGCCGCACATGACGTCCGGCCTGGTGCTCGCGGCGCTGGCAGCGTTCGCGGGCGCGGTCGGGTACGCCGGGGTGCGGGGGTTCCAGCACCGGGTGCTGAGCTAGGGGGACGCCGATGCACGACTGGGACGACGCGGAACGCGTGCGGCAGCGGCTCGCGCACCGCCTGCACGACGGGCCGATCCAGGAGCTCACCGCCGCGCAGCTGTTCCTGGACGGGCTGGCGCTGCGCATGGAATCCGATGGCGCGGACCCCGCGCTGCGCCAGTCCCTGGAGCGCGGGCTGGAGGCGCTGCGCAACGCCACGCTGGGCTGCCGCCGCCTCATGGACACGCTGCGCCCCGGGCTGGAGGGGGAAGGGGAGCTGGCGGAGCGGCTGCACCGGCAGGTGGCGGAGCGCTGGCCGGACGCCGTCGTGGCCGTCGACGTGCCCGCCGGCTTCGGCACGGACGCGCCCGCGGACGCGCTGCGGGTCTACCGCGTCGTGGAGGAGCTGCTCGACGAGGCGCGCGAGCGCGGCGCGGTGGTGCGCCGCGTCGACGTGGCGGCACGGCTCGGCAGGGCGGAGGTGTCCGTGGCGCTGGACGCCGGCGGGGGGTTCGACCTGGGATCCGATGCGCTGAGCAGGCTGGCGGCCGTCCTGGAAACGGCGGGCGGCGGCGCGCGCGTCGCCGACGGCGGGCTGGTGGCGCTGCTGGAAGTGCCCCTTGGCGCGCGGGTTCCTTGACCGGCGCCGCCCTGGCGGGGACGCTGCGCGGATGCCGACCATGACGACCGTCCCGGACTACGCCTGGAACTGGCTCCAGCGCTCGCGCGACGTGGTGCACGAGATCGCGGCCCGGCTCACGGGCGGCGCGCCCGCGCCCGGGTTCATGGAAGGGCTGCGCCCGCAGTTCACCGCCGACCAGTTCGTCCGCGACGTGGTCATCGGCGTGGTGGTCGACGTCGCGTTCGGCGGACGCGTGCCCACCCGCCGCCCGGCCGGGGCCACCTGGGACCGCGGGCTGACCTGGTGGGCCGCGGCCTGCGCCGGCACCACGCCGGCCGAGTTCGAGCAGCGCTCCCGGCCCGAGCCGGTGCCCCAGCCCAGGCTGTTCGCCGAGCCGGAGCCACCGGCGCCGCCGGCGCCGGAGGCGGGACGCCGCACGCCCGCGCGATCCCGGCCGCTGGACCGCGCGCGCATGGCGCAGGCCCTGCGCGCCCTGCTCACGCTGGAGGAGGACGGGCGCGTGCCCGCCGCCGAGATCCGCGCGCTGCTCAGGGAAATCGAGCGCGGCTGAGCGTGGCCGCGGCCGGCCGGCAGACGGGCGCGGCCTGAGCCGCTAGCGTGGACGGACTCGCCAGCCGTCCGAAAGGTCCACCCCTGTCCACCCTCCAGGCGCTGTTCGACCCGTCCCCCGAGTGGCCCGCGCGGGGACGCCTGCTGTGGTACGGCGCCGGGGACGCCGCCGAACTCGAGGCTGCCGCGGCCCGGCTGGGCCTGCCCGCCGGCGAGGCCGTCAAGGTGCGCGTCGCGGTGCCCGCCGGCGCGCAACTGGAGGCGCGGCAGGCGGAGGCGCTGGCCGTCCCGGTCGGCGACGCCCTGCCGGCCCTGCTGCGGCTGCCGCGCGACAGCGGCCCCCTGCACCGGCCGGTGTGCGACAGCCTGCGCGCGTGGAGCGCCGCGGCGCGCCTCGCGCTCGCGGCCGTCGCGGCGCAGCGCGCCGTCCCGGCGCTGCGCGTGGCGGCGCAAGCCGGCGGCCCGGACGACGCGGTGCACGGCGTGTGGCGCGTGGAGCCCGGCGAGCACGGCGGGCGGGAGAGCCTCGTGCGCCTCGCCGCCGCGCTGCCCCGGGCCGCCCACGCGCTCGTGCGCGACGACGGCGCGCTGTGGGACCCCCTCGCGCTGCTGGAGGCGTTCGAGGAGGCGGTCGCCGACCACGCGGTGCGCGCCGGCGGCGAGCCGCCCGCGCCGGGGCGGCCGCGGGCGCGCCTGCTGCCGTGGACCGCGCGCTGGGCCGCCGCGCTGGCCGACCCGGCCGACCCGGTCGTGCCGCTGCGCGACGACGCCGCCGAGCTGGTGGCCGCCGTGGCCGCGTGGGGCCGCCCGGAGGATTCCGCCGGCGTGCTGCACCTGCGCCTGGAGGCGCCCGACGCCGAGGACGGCCCCTGGCTGGTGCACCTGGCGCTGCTGGGCAGCGACGGGCTGCTGCGCCCGGCCGCCCGGGTCTGGGAGCCGGCCGAGGACGACCCGCTGCCCGCCCCCGCGCTGCACGAGGCGCTGCTGCGCGGCGTGGCGCTGGCGGCGCGCCTGTCGCCGCCGTTCGAGGACGCGCTGCGCGCCGCGGCGCCGGAGGCGGTGGAGCTGGGCCTCGCCGACGCCTGGGAGTTCCTGGTGGAGGCGCAGCCCGCCCTGCGCGACGCCGGGGCGGTCGTGGAGGTGCCGCTGGGCCTGGCGGAGCAGGCCGTGCGCCTGCGTTTCGTGGTGGGCGACGACGACGGTGCCGTGACCGACGCCGGCACCGGCGCGGAGGCCGACGACTTCCCCGTCGACTTCACCGACAGCCAAGAGGAGTTCGTGGCGCGCTGGGAGGTCGACCTGGGCGGGGAGGTCCTGGGCGAGGAGGAGCTGGCCGCGCTGGCGGAGCACGAGGTGCCGCTGGTGCGCTGGCGAGACCAGTGGGTGCTGGTGGACCCGGAGCGCCTGGCGGCGCTGCGGCGCCTGCGCGGCCCCGCCCGGCTGGGCCTGGGGGAGGCGCTCGCCCTGGCGCTGTCCGGCGGCCACGCCGCCGAGCTGGACCTGGACGGCGTCACCCGCCAGGAGGACACCGAGGTGGTCGCGCGCGGGCGCGTGGCGCACCTGGCCGAGCGCATCCGCGACGCCGGCGAGCCGCAGGCCCTGGAGGGCGAGCCTCCCGGTTTCGAAGGCGAGCTGCGGCCGTACCAGCGCCGCGGTGTGGCCTGGCTCGGCGGCATGGCCGCGCTCGGGCTCGGCGGCATCCTGGCCGACGACATGGGCCTGGGCAAGACCGTGCAGCTCATCGCGCACCTGCTCCAGGCCGACGTGCGCGCCGGCCGGCTGGGACGCCACCTGATCGTCTGTCCCACCTCCGTGCTGGGCAACTGGGAGCGCGAGCTGCACCGCTTCGCGCCGGCCTTGCCGGTGGCGCGCTTCCACGGCCAGGAGCGTCCCGACGACCTGGGCGCCTTCCAAGGCGTGGTGCTGACGAGCTACGGCATGCTGCGGCGCGAGCCGGACCCCTTCGCGGCCGTGCCGTGGGACATCGTCACGGTGGACGAGGCGCAGCACGTCAAGAATCCCGCGACGGCCGGCGCGCGCGCCGTGCGCCGGCTGCGGGCGGCGCAGCGCGTGGCCATGACGGGCACGCCGCTGGAGAACCGCCTCGCGGACCTGTGGGCGCTCATGGACCTGGTCAACCCGGGACTGCTGGGCGCGCGCAGCGTGTTCGACCGCCGCTACGCCACGCCGATCGAGCGCCGCGCCGACCAGGGCGCCGCCCGGCGGCTGCGGCGGCTGGTGGGCCCGTTCGTCCTGCGCCGCGAGAAGCGCGACCCGGCCGTGATCGCCGACCTGCCGGACAAGATCGAGCGCGAGGTGGTCTGCGGCCTGACCACCGAGCAGGCCGCGCTGTACGAGGAGACCGTCACCGAGGCGTTCCGCGGCGGCCTCGGCGACGGCATCGCCCGGCGTGGCCGGGTGCTGGCGCTGCTCACGGCGCTCAAGCAGATCTGCAACCACCCGGCGCAGTACCGCAAGCGCGAGGACGAGGACCTGCACGGGCGCTCGGGCAAGCTCGCCACCGCGCGGGAGATCGTGCGGGAGGCCGTGGGCTCGGGCGAGCAGGTGCTGGTGTTCACGCAGTTCACCAGCATGGGCCGCCTGCTGGTGCGCCAGCTGTCGGAGGACCTGGGCACCTGGGTGCCGTTCCTGCACGGCGGCGTGCGCGCGGAGGAGCGCGACCGCATGGTCGCCGCGTTCCAGGGCGAGGGCGACGTCGAGCCGCCCCCGGTGCTCATCGTCAGCCTGCGCGCCGGCGGCACCGGCCTGAACCTGACCGCCGCCACCCAGGTCCTGCACTACGACCGCTGGTGGAACCCGGCCGTGGAGGATCAGGCGACCGACCGCGCGCACCGCATCGGGCAGCGCCACGCCGTCGAGGTGCACAAGCTGGTCACCGCCGGGACCGTGGAGGAGCGCATCGCCGCGATGCTGGCGCGCAAGCGCGCGCTGGCCGACGCGGTCGTGGGCGCCGGTGAGGCCTGGGTCACCGAGCTCGGCGACGCCGAGCTCAAGGAGCTCGTCGCGCTGTCGCGCGAGCCGGGCGTGGTGGTCGACGCGGACTGGGTCGACGACGCCGACGACGTGGAGGTGAGCGGGTGAGCGCCCGTGCCGGAGACGAGTGGGCGCGGCGCTGGGCGGCGCTGCTGGCCGAGGCGCCCGGGGACATCGCCCGGCGCGCGCGGCAGGGCTTCGCCCTGGTGCGCAGCGGGCGGGTGAACGACGTGCGCGTGTCCACCGGGCGGCTGTCCGGCAGCGTCCAGGGCAGCCGCGCGACGCCGTACGTGGCCGAGGTGGCCGTGCCGGTGCTGAGCGAGGCCGAGTGGGACCGCATCGCCGGCACGATCGCCTCGCAGGTGCACCACAGCGCCCGCCTGCTGGCCGGGCAGGCCCCGGAGGGGCTGGCCGCGGAGCTGGAGGCGATGGGCGTGCGCCTGTTCCCGCGGCGCGAGGAGCTGGACGTGGCGTGCGCGTGCGGCCAGGGGCTGTGCGCGCACGCGGCGGCGGTCTGGTACGCCGCCGGTGAGCAGCTCGCCGAAGACCCGTTCGTCCTGCTGGCGCTGCGCGGCCGCGGCCGCCAGCGCGTCCTGGACGACGTCGCGGGCCGGCGCGGCAGCGTCCGGGAGGGCGCGGCCAGCGGCATCGCGCTGGAGGCGCTCGACGTGGCCGGCTGGTGGGACGCGCGCGGCCCGCTGGACGAGGTGGGCGTGCGCTCCCAGGCCTCGGCGGGCGCGCCGCGGACGCCCGCGCCGGCGTTGCGCGCCCTGGGTGACCCGCCCGGCTGGGCCGGCGGCGTGAGCGCCTACGACCTGTTCCGGCCGCTGGTGGAGCGGGGCGCCGGATGGGCGGCAGGGCTCTTGACGGAAGCGGACGATACGGACGAGTAGGTTGGCCGGCGCCCGACCGATCGCTGAAAGGCTCCGCGTCCGTGATCCGCCGCCGCCTGCCCCCGCTGCCGGGGGCGCTCGCCCTGGTCCTGCTGTTCCTGCTGCTGCCCGCCGGCCCGGCCGCCGCCCACCCGCTGGCGCATCCCGCCGGCCCGCGCGTCCTCAACGTCCGTCCCGCGGGCGGCGACGTGGTGGCGCGGGGAGCGGTCACCGTGGCCGCGCTGGTGGTGTCCGGCCAGGACATCGCCGCGCACACCGTCCGCGTCGACGGCGTGGTGGTGGAGTCCACGCGCGGGACCGGCAGCCACGCCACGGTCGCCGCCGTGGTGGACCTGGCCGCGGGCGACCACATCGCCGAAGTCGTCGCGCGGGACGCCGGCGGGCGCCAGGCCACGCGGGCCTGGCGCTTCACCGTCAGCGACCTGCCCGTGCGGCGGCTCCGCGGGACCGGCCGCGTGGAGACCGCGGTGGCGGTCAGCGCCGACCTGTTCCCGCGCCAGGGCGACGCCGCCGCGGCGGTCCTGGCCAGGGCCGACGACTACGCCGACGCGCTGGCGGGGGTGCCGCTCGCCCAGCACGCCGGCGGCCCGCTGCTGCTGTCCGCCGGCGACGCCCTGAGCGCGCCCAGCGCCGAGGAGCTGCGCCGCGCCGTGGCCCCCGGCGGCGACGTCTACCTGCTGGGTGGCCCGGCGGCGCTGTCGGCGAAGGTCGCCGGCGACGTGGCGGCGCTGGGCTTCCGGGTGCGCCGGCTGTCCGGGCGCACCCGCTACGCCACGGCCGCCGCCATCGCCGCGGAGCTGCCGCCCGCGGAGACGGCCGTGGTCGTCTCCGGCGCCTCGTTCGCCGACGCGCTCGCGGCGTCCAGCCCGGCGGCGGCCAACGGCTGGCCGGTGCTGCTGACGCTGCCCGACGCGCTGCCCGGCGAGACCCGCGCCGCACTGGACGAGCGCGGCGTCGGGCAGGTCTTCGTGGTTGGCGGCACGGCCGCGGTGTCCGATGCGGTGCTGGAGGAGCTGCGCGCCCGCGGCGGCGCCGTGGAGCGGCTCGCGGGGCCCGGGCGCTACGACACCGCCGACCGGGTCGCACGGCGCTTCTTCGCCGCGGCCGGCGTGGCGGCGCTGGCTTCCGGGGAGCACTTCCCGGACGCGCTGGCCGGTAGCCGTCACGCGGCTGCGCACGGCGTGCCGCTGCTCCTGGCCGCTCCGGGTCGCCTGCTGCCGCCGCAGCGGGCCTACGTCGAGGAGCACGCCCCGGACCGCGCCGTCGTCTACGGGGGCTCCGCCGCCGTGGCGGAGCGCGCCGTCGCGGACGTGCGCCGCGCGGCGCTGGACCGCGGCGGGCCGGAACTGGTGCGCGCCGAGCCGGCGGAGGGGCGCGTCGTGTCGACGCTGGACCAGGTGGTGCTCGGCTTCGACCGCGAGCTGGTGCCCGAGCACTCCATCGTGTTCGCCGAGATCGGCGGCCACGAGGTCGCCACCAGCCTGTCGATCGGGGACTTCCCCGACACGCTGGTCGTGAGCGTCGCGGAGCTGCCGTCCAAC
>DATMKC010000122.1:0-10565 GCA_035553555.1 Egibacteraceae bacterium
GCAGGAAGCCGGTCTGGCGCGCCAGGAACGGGTCCGCCAGCAGCAGCGCCAGCGTGACCGCCCCCAGGACGTGCAGCGCCACGCCGGGGCGGCCCAGCAACTGCGCCCCGACGGCGGCCGTGACCGCGCCGGCGGCGCGCAGCACCGCCGGCTGCGGGCGCACCAGCAGCACGAGCCACGCCAGCGCCGCCAGGGCCGCGATCCGCCGCGCCCGGAAGCCGCAGCCGGCGCGCGCGGCCAGCGCCGACACGGCCAGCACGGTGAGCACCGCGTGCTGGCCGGACACCACCAGCAGGTGCGTGAGGCCGGCGGCGTCGAAGGGCGCCGCCAGCTCGGCCGGTGGCGGCACCCCCAGCGTCAGGCCCAGCAGCAGCGCGGCGTGCCCGTCCGGCAACCCGGCCTCGAAGACGCGGGCGGCGCGCGCCCGCAGGCTCTCGGCGGCGCGCCAGTGCCACGGCGCCCGGGCCAGCAGCCGGTGGTCGGCGACGCGCAGCTCGGCCACGGCGTGGCGCAGCCGGACGGAGGCCGCGAAGCCGTCGCGGCCCAGCGGCCGCAGCGTGCCGGAGGCTTCCACCGTCTCGCCGAGCCGCGGTGGGCGGGCCGACCCGGGCCAGCGGACCAGGACGCGCTCACGCACCGTGCGCCCGTCGACAGCGTCCACGCGCAGCAGCTGCCACGATCCCCCGGCGGTCCGGCGCGCGTCGTCGAGCGCGCGGGCGTGCACGGTGACGAACGCCCGTGCGGGTGCCAGTCGCGCCAGGTGGGCGCCCGCCGCGGCTGCCTCGCGCGCGCCGGCGAGCCCGGCCCCGGCGAGCACCAGGCCGGCGGCGGCGAGCGCCAGTGCCGGCCCGCCACGCCCGCGCAGGGCCGGCGCAAGCGCCAGCGTCACGGCGCAGGCGCCGGCGGCCGCGAGCGCACCGCCGCCGCGCGGGTGCAGGCAGCCGGCCCACAGGGCCAGCGCCACCACCCACAGCGCGGGCGTGGTCATACGGCGACGAGCTCTGCGAGCGAGCCGTACAGCTTCTCGCCGATGCCCTGGACCCGGCGCAGGTCCCGCACCGTGCGGAAGCCGCCGTGGCGCTCGCGGTAGGCGACGATGCGCGCGGCCAGCACGGGGCCGATGCCGGGCAGCGCGTCGAGCTCGGCGGCCGTCGCGCGGTTGAGGTCGACCTTGCCGTCCGGGCGCACGCCCGCGCGCTCGGGGGAGCCCGGCGCCCCCGCGGCCGGCACCAGCAGCTGCTCGCCGTCCTCGACCACGCGCGCGAGGTTCAGCCCATCGAGGTCGGCGTGTTCCGTGGCTCCGCCGGCCGCGGCCACGGCGTCGGCCACGCGCGAGCCGCCCGGCAGCCGGTACAGCCCGGGGCTGCGGACGTGCCCGGCGACGTGGACGACCACCGGCTCGTCACGGATTTCCACCTGGGGCGGCGGCTGTTCGGCGGGCGCCTGCGTCAGCCGTCCGAGCAGCGCCGTCGCGCCCACCGCGGTGACGGCGAGCAGCGCCAGCCCTTGCAGCGGCGCGAGCGGCGCAGCCAGCCGGCTGCGCACGGCGCCGAGCACCCCGTCTTCGCGCATCGCGGCAAGCTACGGCCCGCCGCGCGCCGGGACGCGTCAGGGGCGCCCGACCCTGTGGACACGCTGGAGTGTGAACCGTTGCCCTCGTATTCGAGGGAAACGGTTCACTGTGAACCGCCAGGGGTCAGGCGGGGCGGGCCAGGCGAAAGGGGTCAGGCGGGCTTGGTCACCAGGTTGAGCAGGCGGTCGGGCACCCAGATGACCTTGACCACCTGCCTGCCGTCGAGATGGCGTGCGACGTTGTCCTCGGCCCTGGCCACCGACTCGGCGTGCTCCTGCGACGCCCCGGCGGGCATGGTCATCGTGGCGCGAACCTTGCCGTCCACCTGCACCGGCACCTGCAAGGTGTCCTCCACCAGCAGCGCCGGGTCGAAGTCCGGCCACGAGGCCGCCGCGACGAAGCCGTCGTTGCCCAGCCGGTGCCAGATCTCCTCGCACACGTGCGGCGCGATGGGCGACAGCATGATCGCGATGGCCTCGATGGCCTCGCGCAGCGCCGGGCCGCGCACACCGTGCTCGCGCAGCGCCGCCGAGGTCTCGTTCGCCAGCGTCATCAGCTTGGCGATCGCGGTGTTGTACTTGAACTGCTCGTAGTCCTCGGTGACCGCCGCGATGGTCTTGTGCGCCGCCTTGCGCAGCGGCAGCGGATCGCCCGCGTCGCCGGCCCCAGCGCCTTCCGCGATCTCACCGGCCAGGCGCACCAGGCGCGACAGCCACTTGTACATGCCGCTGGTGGACACGTCGGCCCAGTCGACGTCGTCCTCGATCGGCCCGGCGAACAGCATCGTCGCGCGCAGCGTGTCCGCGCCGAACTCGTCCACCACCGCCTTGGGCTGCACCATGTTCCCGCGCGACTTCGACATCGCCGCGCCGTCCATCAGCACCATGCCCTGGGACTTGAGCCGCGCGAACGGCTCCGTGAAGCCCAGGTGGCCCAGGTCGTGCAGCGCCTTGGTGAAGAAGCGCGAGTACAGAAGGTGCAGGATCGCGTGCTCGATGCCACCGGTGTACTGCCGCACGGGCAGCCAGCGGTCCACCAGCTCACGGTCGAACGCGACGTCGTCGCGCCCCGGCGAGACGTAGCGCAGGTAGTACCAGGAGCTGTCGACGAACGTGTCCATCGTGTCGGTGTCGCGCGTGGCGTCGCCGCCGCAGGCCGGGCAGGCCACCTGGGACCAGGTGGGGTGCTTGGCCAGCGGCGACTCGCCGGTCGGCGCGAAGTCCATCTCGTCCGGCTCCGGCAGCCGCACCGGCAGCTGGTCCTCCGGCACCGGCACCTCGCCGCAGGACGGGCAGTGGATGATCGGGATCGGCGCCCCCCAGTAGCGCTGGCGGGAGATCAGCCAGTCGCGCAGGCGGAAGTTGACCGTGTGGCGGCCCAGCCCCTTGTCCTGCAGGTCGTCGGTGATGCGCCGCTTGGCCTCGCGCCACGGCAGGCCGTCGTAGCCGCCGGAGTTCACCGTGACGCCGTCGCCCGCGGCGGCCTCGGTCATCGTGTCGGGGTCGGGCAGCTCGCCGGCACCCTGCCCAAGGTGTCCTACCGCTTCGCTGCTTGAGGACACCGGCCGCACCACGACGCGCACCGGCAGCCCGTGGGCGCGCGCGAAGTCGAGGTCGCGCTGGTCGTGGGCGGGCACCGCCATGATCGCGCCGGTGCCGTAGTCCATGAGCACGTAGTCCGCGGCGTACACCGGCAGCCGCTCGCCGTTGACGGGGTTGACGGCGTGCACGCCCAGCGCCAGGCCCTGCTTGGGCGCGTCGCCGGTTGCCAGCCGCTCGATCTCGCTCTTGCGCTTGACGCCCTCCAGGAACTCCTCGAACCGTTCGGCGACGCCGCCCAGCGCGGCCCACTCCGCCGCGCGCGGGTGCTCGGGCGCCACCACGAAGAACGTCGCGCCGAACAGCGTGTCCGGACGCGTCGTGTAGACCACGACGTCCTCGCCGGTCTCGGCGATCCGGAACGTGACCTCGGCGCCCTCCGAGCGGCCGATCCAGTTGCGCTGCAGCGTCAGCACGCGCTCGGGCCACTGGCCCTCGAGCTGGCTCATGTCGTCCAGCAGGCGCTGCGCGAAGTCGGTGATCTTGAAGAACCACTGCTCCAGGCTCTTCTTGGTGACCGGGGTGTCGCAGCGGTCGCACAGCCCGTTGATGACCTGCTCGTTGGCAAGCACGGTCTGGCAGGACGGGCACCAGTTGACGTTGGCGCCCTTGCGGTAGGCCCAGCCCGCGCCGTACAGCTGCAGGAAGATCCACTGGGTCCAGCGGTAGTACTCCGGGTCGGAGGTGTGCAGGCGCCGGGACCAGTCCCAGGCGAAGCCCATGCGGCGCATCGTGGCGGCCTGGGTCTCGATGTTCGCGTACGTCCAGCCCTTGGGGTCGATGCCGCGCTTGATCGCGGCGTTCTCCGCGGGCAGGCCGAAGCTGTCCCAGCCGATGGGGTTCATGACCTCGTGGTTCCGCAGCCGCGCGTAGCGCGCGACGGCGTCGGCCAGGCTGAACGCCTCGGCGTGGCCCATGTGCAGGTCGCCCGAGGGGTACGGGAACATGTGCAGGGCGTAGAAGGGCGGCTTGGCCGACGTGTCGTCGGCGTGGAACAGGCGCGCCTCGTCCCACGCGCGCTGCCAGCGCAGCTCGATCTCCTGCGGGTCGTACCCAGCCACTGCTCGCCACTCCTTGCGCCCCGGCTGACACCGGCGCGCTCACCGTCGGCCCGACGCGGGCAAGTCTAGCCAGGGTGTGGCGGGGCGCCCCCGCCGGGTAGCGCCACCGCATGCTCACCCGACGATCACTCATCGCGGCGGCGGCCGGCGCCGCGCTGGGACTGGCGCTGAGTGCCGCGCAGCCCGGCGCCGCGGGACCGCTGCGCATCGACGCGGGCGCGGCGCGGACGATGCTCGGCGCGATGCTCGGCTCGCTGATCACCGTGGCCGCCGTGCTGTTCTGGATCCGCGGCACGTTCGTGCAGCTTGCCGCCGCGCAGTTCTCGGCGCGCGTGGTGCAGGGCCACCTGTCGGACCGCCACGAGCGGCGCGCCCTGCCGTTCCTGGTGGGCGCGTTCTCCTACGCGGCCGTGGTGCTGCTGGGCCTGCCGGGGCGCGGTGCGGCGCCGGCGACCGCCACGCTGGGCGCCCTGCTGGTGTCCGTCGCGGCCTTCCTGACGGTGGTGCGCACCATCGAGGTCGGCCTGCGCATGAGCCAGCCGAGCACGCTGGTGCTGGCCCTGGCCCGCCACGCCGTGACCGTCATCCGCGCGCGGCTGCCCGCCGGCGACGGGAGTGACCGCGCCGCGGACGCGCACGGGCCGCCCGGCGCGGGCGCGCCGGTGTGCGCGCGCGCCAGCGGCTGGCTCACCGGCGTGGACGAGGAGCGGCTGCTGGGCGCGCTGCCGCCCGGCGCGCTGCTGGAGCTGCGCACCGCGCCCGGCCGGCTGGTCAGCCCCGGGCAGGAGATCGCCCGGCTGCACGGCGGCGGGGACGCCGAGGCGGTCGCGGACGCGCTCGGCGGCGCGCTGGCGCTCAGCGAGCGGCGGCCGGCCGACGACATCGACGTCGCGCTGCGCGAGCTCGTGGACGTGACGCTGCAAGCCATGGCGCCCGGCGCCGGTGACGCGCTGCGCGGCTACGAGGCGATGGACGCGCTCGCGTGGGTCCTGGCCGAGCTGCTGAGCCGAGACGTGCCGGTGGGGCGCCGCGAGCGCGACGGGCGCGTGCTGCTGCGCGGCGCGGAGCCATCGCACGAGGTGCGCGTCCGCGCGGTGCTGGAGCCGCTGGCCGAGGTGGTGACGCGATGGGGACCGCCGACGCGGGCGCTCCAGCGCGCGCTGGACGACGCGGCGGCGCGGCTGGAGCGGCAGGGCCTGCCCGCGCGCGCGGCGCTGCTGCGCCGGACGTGGGCGGACGTGCGCGGCTGAGGAGCTACCCGCGAAGTTCGCCGGTGAACACGGTGACGGCCTGACCGCGCAGCTCCACGCGGTCCCCGGCCAGCCGCATGCGCACGAAGCCACCGCGCGGGGAGGCCTGGTAGCCCAGCAGCTCGTCGCGTCCCAGCCGCGGCGCCCAGTACGGCGCCAGGGCGCAGTGCGCGGCGCCCGTGACGGGGTCCTCGCTGATGCCGGCGCCGGGGAAGAAGCAGCGCGACACCACGTCGACGCCGCCGGGCCCGGGCGCGGCCGCCGCCGTCAGGACGAGGCCGCAGCCGGTGGCCAGCAGCGCGGCGTCGTCGGCGCGGAACGCGCGCACCGCCGCCTCGGACTCCAGTTCCAGGAGCCAGGTGCGGTCACCGGCCAGGTCGTCCACCAGCGCGGCGCCGCGCACGGCGCCCCCCGCGAGCGCGACCACGTCGTCGGGCGGCTGCTTGTCCGCCACGGCGTAGGCGGGCAAGTCGAGCACGATGTGGGTGCCGTCGCGGCGCGCGGTGACCTGGCCGCTGTGACGGGTGGCGAACGCCAGCGGCGCGCCGTCCGGCTCCAGGCCGCTCTCCCACAGCGCGTGCGCCGTGGCCAGGGTGGCGTGGCCGCACAGCGGCACCTCCACGGTGGGCGTGAACCAGCGCAACGGGCGGGCGCCGTCGCGCTCGGGCAGCACGAACGCGGTCTCGGCGAGGTTCATCTCGGCGGAGACCCGCCGCAGCCATTCGTCCTCCGGCCACCGCTCCAGGAGCACGACCGCGGCGGGGTTGCCGGAGAACGGCGTCGCGGTGAACGCGTCGACCTGGAACAGCCGCGTCACGCCGGGCTCCCCGAGACGGCCAGCGGCGGGCGCATGACCCCGTACTCGGCGCCGGCGTCCTTGGCGATGGTCAGGCGCGCCCGCTCCGAGCGGCGCCGGCCGGTTCGCCAGGTGCCGCGGTGGCCGCACGTGCAGCGGTAGTCCACTTCGATGCCATCATCGGTGTTGCGGACGGCCTCCACGCCGGAGGACCAGATCAACACCCTCGTCCCATGTGCCGGGCAATGCACCGCGAACATGTCGCCTCCTTCCCACCGGCCAGTCGCCGTAAAAGTGGACCAGTCCATTCCACCGTGCCACCCGTAAAGTGGCCTGGACCCTTTGTAGGTCGGTGGACTAGCATTCCGTCGATCCAGTCGGCGCCGAAGTGGACAGGACCGCACCATGCTCGTGAGCGAACGGGAACTGCGAGAGGCACTGGGCGAGTGGGCGGTGCGCGACCGCCCCGTGTACCTGGCGCTGGCCGAGCGCCTGGCCGAGCTGGCCGCGCAGGGCCGCGTCCCGGTGGGCGCCCGGCTGCCCGCGGAGCGGCGCCTGGCCCAGGCGCTCAACGTCAGCCGCGGCACCGTGGTCGCCGCCTACGAGCGCCTGCGCGAGCAGGGCATCGTGCGCACCCGCCACGGCAGCGGCACGGTCGTCGACGACGGCTCCAACCACCTGGCCGGGCCGCGCGACGCCCACCTCACGGCGGCGCTGGCGCGCAACACGATCTTCGCCGGCTTCCTGGGCGACGCCGGCGACGTCGTCGACCTGCGCGGCGCCTACTGGGTGGGCACCGAGGAGCTGCCGCGCGCCGCCTTCACGCACCCCGCCGCCGAGCTGGACCAGCTCCTGGAGGACCACGGCTACCAGCCGGCGGGGCTGCCGGCGCTGCGCACGGCGATCGCGGGCCGCCTGACGGAGACGGGCCTGGCGACGTCGCCGGAGGAGGTGCTGGTGACCACCGGCGCCCAGCAGGCGATCTCGCTGATCGCGGAGCTGGTGCTGTCCCCCGGCGACCGCGCCCTGACCGAGGAGCTCACGTTCCCCGGCGCGCTGGACGCGTTCATCTCCGCCGAGGCCCGGGTGCGCACCACGCCGCTCGGCGCCAAGGGCGTCGACGCCGCGGCGCTACGCGACCGCATCGCGCGCATCCAGCCGCGCCTGGTGTACCTGTGCCCGGTGCACAACCCCACCGGCCAGGTGCTGCCCGCGCTGGCGCGCCGGCGGGTCGCCGAGGCGGTGAGCGGCTGGGAGGGCGTCGTGGTCGAGGACCTCACGCTGGCCGAGACCCAGGTGTCGGGGACCATGCCGCCGCCGATCGCCTCGTTCACCGACGGCGACCCGCGCACGACGGTGCTCACGATCGGCTCGCTGTCCAAGATCATGTGGGGCGGCCTGCGCATCGGCTGGATCCGCGGCCCGGAGCCGGTGATCCACCGGCTGGCGCGCATCAAGGCGCTGGTGGACCTCGGCACGCCGCTGCTGGACCAGGCCGTGGCCGCCCGGCTGCTCGGTGACATCGGCACGATCCGCACCCGGCGCGTCGCCGGCGTCCAGGAGCGCCGCGGCGTGCTGTCCGATGCGCTGCGCCGGGAGCTGCCCGGCTGGGCGTTCACGGAGCCGGAGGCGGGCCTGTGCCTGTGGGTGCGGCTGCCCGCCGCGTCCAGCGCCGTGGAGTTCGCCGCGCTGGCGCTGCGCCACGGCGTCGCGGTGGTGCCCGGCACGGTGAGCGCGCCGGAGGGCGGCGCCGGCGATCATCTGCGCATCGCCTTCGGCCAGCGCCCCGACGTCCTCGAGGAGGGCGTGCGCCGCCTGGCCGCGGCATGGCGCGAGTGGAGCGGCCTCGGCGCGCCCCGGGCGGAGCTCGGCGTCCTGGTCTGACCCGGGGTGTGTCGACTGGGTCAATGTGAGGATGACTGAGTCGACACACCGCGGTTGGTCAGGCGGCCTTGCGCTCCCGCAGCTCGCCCGCGAGCTGGGCGGAGATGCGGTGGAAGTGCTGCCCGTACAGCCGGGCGATCTGGATCTCGTCGTCGTCCAGCCCGTCCTTGCCCTCCTGGGGGCTCCAGTGGCTGGGACCGTACGGACCGCCGCCGGTGCGGGTGCCGCCGGCCTGCGCGGCGATCGCGTAGCCCAGCGGCACGACCACCATGCCGTGGTGGAAGGCGAACGTGCTCATGGTGAGGATCGTGCTCTCGTGCCCGCCGTGGATGGTCGACGCGCCGGTGAAGAAGCCCGCGGCCTTGCCGGACAGCTCGCCCTTGGCCCACAGCGGGCCGGTCTGGTCCAGGAAGTTGCGCAGCTGCGCGGTCATGTTGCCGAAGCGGGTGGGGCTTCCCAGGACGATGCCGTCGAAGCCGGGCAGCTCCTCCACGCGCGCGAGCTCCACGTCGCGCTGCGCCTCGATGGAGGCCCGCAAGCCGGGCTGCTCCTGGATCACCTCGGGCGGCAGCAGCTCGGCCACGCGCCGCAGCTGGGGGTCGCCGCCATCGCGGCGGACGCCCTCCGCGAGCTCCTTGGCGAGTTCGAACGTGCTGCCGTACATGGAGTAGTAGACGATGCCGATCTTGGCCATGAAACGATTCACCTCGGGGGGTCTGGTCAACGGGTGCGTGCTGTTCGCGTCCCCGCCCGGTGTGCGCCTGACACGCCCGCGGCGCGGTCTTGACGGCCGGGCTAGCTGCGCGCGAGCACGACCTGGCGCAGCTCCGCGGACACGGTGCCGCCGCCATCGCCGGTGAGCAGCCCCTCCATGCCCGTGGCCAGCCGCCGGATGTCCAGCTCCTGCGCAACACCGGACTCCAGGGCGCGCGGGCCCCACTGGCGCAGGTTCGGAGCGAACAGCGCGGCGTAGTGGCGCGCCGGCCGGCGCAGCGTCACCGTGCCGGAATGGCGGACGCTCCAGCCCTCGCCGCCGCGCAGGCCCGCCAGCCTGCCGCCGGGGAAGACGTCGCGGCCCTCCGCGGCCATGGTCGCGCGCACCAGCTCCAGGTAGCGCGCGCAGGTGGCGTTGGAGGACTCGATGCGCTCGGTGTCCTCCAGCAGCAGCACGCCGCCGGGCGCGAGCAGGCCGGTCCAGCGCTCGGCCACGGCGACGGGCTCGGGCAGGTGGGCGAGCAGGAAGCGGGCGAACACCACGTCGGCGGGCGGCAGCGGCAGCGGCACCTCGCGCACGTCGTGGCGCAGGAACTCCACGCCCTCGGGCGCGCCGGCGCGCGCCCGCTCCAGGAACGCCTCGGAGTCGTCGACGCCGACGGTGCGGCGCGGGCGCAGCACGCCCGCGAGCAGGGTGGTGGTGTAGCCCGGCCCGCAGCCCAGGTCCACGGCGAGGGCCGGCTCGGCGGGTGCGTGCGCGAGCACGAAGTCGCGGGTGCTGTCCTCGTACAGGCGCGCGAGGGCCGCCAGCCGGTTGCCGGCTTCCTCGTCGTCGCCGAACGCGTACTCCCGCCTGCCGCTCACCCGGCTCCCGTCCCCGTGGCCGCCGGCGCCACGCTACACCGGGCGGCGGCTCCAGGTGGCGGTCGCCTGGTTGGGCGCCGTGCCCGACTCCGCCACGAGGCCGTCCGGGTCGACGGTGACGGTCACCACCTCCTCGGACCCGACCCCGGCGGTGTCCCACTCGACGGCCGCGACGGCGGAGCCGGCGGCGGGCACAGCGGCCAGCGTGACCGTGCCGATCAGGCCACTGCTCGCGCCCTCGAAGCGCACCTGGACCGGCCCTGCGTCCCCGGCGCCGACGTTGCGCACCGTCGCGGTGATCGTGACGGTGCGGCCGCGGCCCTCGAACGCGATGTCGTCGGACGCGAGCGTCAGGTCGGGCAGCGCGTCCTCGCGGCAGTCGTCGTAGGTGGCGCGCAGGATCGAGATGCCGCGGTTGGAGTCGGCGTTGAACACGAGCAGGTCGCCGGTGCCGGGGTGGCACAGCGGCCAGGAGCCCCAGTAGCCGGCGTTGGCCTCGCGGATGCCGCGCGGGTCGGTGTCGTTGTCGCCCTCGTGGTCGCTCGGCAGCGGCACGAACCAGGCCTGCTCGCTCACGGTGGCGCCGCCGTCGGAGAGGTCCAGGACGCGCACCCCGTTGGAGTACCACGAGAAGTACACGCGCCCGTCGGGACCCAGGATCGGGTTGTGCGCCGTGAACGTGCTGTCCGCGGGCGGGTTGGGGTCCTTGACGTGGTGGCTGGAGAACTGCGCCACCTCGCGCCACTGCGACGGGTCGGCGAGCTGCTCGATGCCGCCCGCCGCACCGACGTCGACCACGCGCATGAAGCCCCACGGGTCCACTTC
>DATMKC010000123.1:0-2740 GCA_035553555.1 Egibacteraceae bacterium
GGCGCGCGCATCAACACGGCCCACGCCACGGGCGGCGCCTCCTGCCTGGTGAGCACGGTGAAGAAGACCACCGGCATCCCCGTCACCCACTACGCCGAGGTGAACTTCGTCGGCTTCCTGCGCATGGTCGACGCCGTCGGCGGCGTGTCGCTGTACCTGTCCGAGCCGATGGTGGACCGCTACGCGGGCGTGGACCTGCCCGCCGGCTGCGTCACGCTGGACGGCCGCAAGGCGCTGGGCTTCGTGCGCGCCCGCCACGTCGACAGCGACCTGGGGCGCATCGCGCGCCAGCAGCGCTTCCTGAAGGAGCTGGCCTCCGAGATCGCCCAGCCCGCGACCCTGCTGAACCTGCCGCGGCTGTTCCGCACCGCGCACGCGGGGGCCGCCGCGCTCACCGCGGACGAGGACCTCGGCCCGGTTGAGCTGCTGAAGCTGGCGCGCGGCGCGCGCGGCATGGCGGGCGGCGGCATCGCCTCCTACACGGTGCCGGCGGCCGGCGCGCGCCGCGGCGGCGCCGCGGTGCTGCTGCCGGACGAGGACGCGGCGGCCGACCTGTTCGCCGCGTTCGCCACGGGTCGGGTGCTGGAGGCCAGCGGCGCGCTGCCGGACCCGTCCGACGTCACCGTCGCCGTCCGCAACGGCGCGGGCATCGCGGGACTGGCCGGCCAGGTGGCCGAGGAGCTGCGCGCGCAGGGCTTCCGCGTCGCCGACGTGGGCAACGCCGACACGGTGGACCGCACGGTGATCCGCCACGCTCCCGAGGACGAGCTGGCGGCCAGGCGGGTTGCCGAGGCGGTGCCCGGAGCGGTCCTGGAGGTCCGCGCGCCGGGCACGCCCCTGGTGCTGGTCTTGGGGCCGATGTCGCCCTCGTCTGAGCCGCCGGCCAGCGCGGAGCCGGGCGAGCAGCCGCCCGCGCCGGCGGTCGGCGCGGGGGAGCCGCCGCCGGACTGCTGAGGCCGCCCGCCCTTAAGGCGGCGGCGCCACGGCCGTTGCTATCGGATGTGGACTTGTACTCGATCGCCAACATGGAGCCGTACGACGACCTGATCAGGTCGGTCCAGCCGGCCCTCGCCTTCCTCCAGTCGCACGTCGGCTACGACTGCTGGACGGTGGCGCGCAAGGTGGACGACGAGTACATCGTCGTGGCGGCCCGCGACCGCGCCTACGGCATCGCCGGCGGCGAGGTGCTGCGCTGGTCCGACACGCTGTGCGCCCGCATGGCGCTGGGGCTGGGGCCCCGCGTCGCCCCGGCGCTGGCGGTGGTGCCCGCGTACACCCGCGCGCCGTTCGCCCGCCACACCCCCGTCGGCGCCTACCTGGGCGTGCCCCTGCACGGTCCGGACGGCGACCTGATCGGCTCGCTGGCGGCGCTGCACCCCACGGAGATGCCCAACGGGGTGCGCGAGCACCTGCCGATGGTGGAGGCCATGGCCAAGACCATCGCGGGCAGCCTCGCGGCGCACGTGGTGCTGGCCGAGCGCGGCCGCGTGGCCGAACGTGCGATGGCCGACGCCTCCACCGACCCGCTCACCGGCGTGGGCAACCGCCGCGCGTGGGAGTGGACGATCGCCGCGGAGGAGGAGCGCTGCGCGCGGTTCCGCCGTCCGGCGGCGGTGATCAGCCTGGACGTGGACGGGCTGAAGCAGACCAACGACGAGCACGGCCACGCGGCCGGCGACGACCTGCTGCGCCGGGCGGCCGTGGCGATCTCCAGCGCCGTGCGCGCGCACGACGTCGTGGCGCGCCTGGGCGGCGACGAGTTCGGGGTCCTGGCGATCGAGTGCGACGGCCGGACGGCCCGGCGCCTGGCCAAGCGCATCGCCCGCGCCCTGGAGGAGGAGGGCGTGCGCGCGTCGATGGGCATCGCGGGCCGCGCCGACGGCGGCCTGGCCGCTGCGGTCGAAGCCGCCGACGCCGCCATGTACGCCGCGAAGCGCCACCTCCGCGCCACCCGCTGACGCGGTTCGCGGCCTACGGCAGGTAGCGCCGCGGGTTGCGCGGAGAGCCGTTCACGCGCACCTCGAAGTGCAGGTGCGGCCCGGTGCAGCTGCCGGAGCAGCCGACGGAGCCGATGCGCTCGCCGACGTCGACACGTTCGCCGCGTGTCACGCCGAAGCGGCTCTGATGCGCGTAGGCCGTGACGATGCCGTCGCCGTGGTCGACCAGGGTGAGGTTGCCGTAGCCGGACATCCGCCCGACGTAGGTGACCACGCCGGCGCGCGCCGCGTAGATGGGCGACCCGGTCCCCGCGCCGATGTCGATGCCTTCGTGCTGGCGGCCCCAGCGGCGTCCGTACTCCGACGTCACCGGCCCGCGCACGGGCCACGTCCAGCCGGCCTTGGAGGCCGCGGGCGCCGGCAGCTCCACCGAGCGCGACACGCGTGCCGAGGAGCGCCGCGACAGCGCCGCGATGCGCTGGCTCTCCGAGGCGAGGTGGCGCTCCTCCGCCTGGAGCTTGCGCAGCTGCTGGGACACGCCGGCGGCGGCCGCGGCGCGGCTGTCGCGGATGGCCTCCACCTGCGCCAAGAGCTCCCGCTGCTCGCCGAGCACGCGCTGCAGGTCCGCCTCGCGCGCCTCGAGCTCCTCGCGCTGCGCGGCCACGGCGACCTGCGCGATGGCCACGCCTTCGACCTCGCGGCGATCGGCCCGGCTGACGATGTCCACGTAGGAGCTGCGGCGCATCGCGTCGGCGGGGCTGGACGCGGACAGGATCGAGGCGAACGGCACGCCGGAGCCCTGC
>DATMKC010000124.1:0-3011 GCA_035553555.1 Egibacteraceae bacterium
GACCAGTGACGACTTCTGGCGCTACGTGGTCGCGGAGGGCCGGGCGTCGCTCGGCCCGGTGGCCACGGAGCCGGGGGACGAGACCTGCCGGCGGCTGCTGGAGCTGTACGAGCACGTGCGCGGCGCGCACCCCAACCCGGCCGAGTTCCACGACGCGATGGTGGCGGAGCGCCGCCTGGAGCTGTCGTTCGCGCCCGAGCACTGGTACCCGGTCGCGGGCTGAGGGGCCGGCGACGGGGGCTCCGGGTTCCCCGAGGCGTTGCCGCCCCTGTGGACGGCTGGTAGGTTGAGGTCAAGATGCGTCCGGCCGGGATGGTCGGCGTGATCCGGTGCCCCCGTTCGCGGGGCCGCCGGCTCGTCAACTTGAGGCGGAAGCATCGAAAGTGGGCGTCCCGCCCACTTTTTGTTTCGTCCGCCCAACGGCGCGGGCCCGGCAGGACCACGAAGGAGGTGGCATGAGCGACAGCGAGCGCGTGGTGCGCGGCTTCGCGGAAGAGCTCGCCGCCGCCTCCGGGCTGGACCTCGTCGACGTCGCGCTGAAGGGGCAAGGCTCCAGGCAGCTCATCCGCGTCATGATCGACCGCAAGGGCGGGGTGGACCTGGCCGCGTGCCAGGAGCTGTCCCGCCGGCTGTCGGCACGGCTGGACGAGGTGGATCCCGTGCCGGGCCGCTACACGCTGGAGGTCACGTCCCCGGGGGTCACCCACCCCCTGGAGGGGCGGCGCGCCTTCGAGCGCGTGGAGGGCCGGCAGGTCCGCGTGCTGCGCGACGAGGCGCCCGAGCTGCACGGCACGGTGCGCGCCGCGGACGACGAGGCCGTCGTTTTGGACGTGGAGGGCGAACAGGTCCGCGTGCCCTACGCGGACATCGTGAAGGCGACGCAGGCGCTGCCCTGGTAGCGGGAGCCGGGACGGCACACGGGTCGGCAACGAGAGAGGTCGAGGGATGAAGGTCGAGATCGAGGCGCTGCGCAGCATCGAGCGCGAGAAGGGCATCGCCTTCGAGACGGTGATCGAGGCGCTGGAGAGCGCGCTGGCCAGCGCCTACAAGCGCAGCCGCGCCGAGGCTGAGGAGGCCCGCGTCGTCATCGACCGCGACACCGGCGAGGTCGTCGTCTACGCGCAGGAGCTGGACGACGACGGCAACATCGTCCGCGAGTGGGTCGACACGCCGCACGACTTCGGCCGCATCGTCGCCCAGACCGCCAAGCAGGTGCTGCTGCAGCGCCTGCGCGAGGCCGAGCGCGAGATCACCTACGGCGAGTACTCCGGCAAGGAGGGCGACCTCGTCACGGGCACCATCCAGATCCACGACAACCGCGTCGTGGTCCTGGACCTGGGCAACGCCGAGGCGGTCCTGCCCTACGCCGAGCAGGTCCCCACCGAGCGCTACGACCACGGCACGCGCCTCAAGGCCTACATCACCGAGGTGCGCCGCTCCATCAAGGGCCCGCAGATCATCTGCTCGCGCACGCACCCCGGCCTGGTGGAGGAGCTGTTCAAGCTGGAGGTGCCGGAGATCGACGACGGCCTGGTGCGCATCCGCGGCATCGCCCGCGAGGCCGGCCACCGCACCAAGATCGCCGTGGAGTCCACCAACCCCTCGATCGACCCGGTCGGCGCCTGCGTCGGCACGCGCGGCACGCGCGTGCGCGCGATCGTGGAAGAGCTAAACGAGGAGAAGATCGACATCATCACCTGGTCCGACGAGCCCGCGCAGCTCGTCGCCAACGCGCTGTCGCCCGCCAAGGTGAGCGCGGTGTACCTGTACGAGGAGGACTCCACCGCGCTGGTGGTGGTGCCCGACTACCAGCTCTCGCTGGCGATCGGCCGCGAGGGCCAGAACGCGCGCCTGGCCGCGCGGCTGACCGGCTGGCGCATCGACATCAAGAGCGAGACGCAGTTCGCCGAGGAGCAGGCCGCCTTCGAGGCCGCGTACGCGCGCGGCGAGGTGGACGAGTACGGCAATCCGATCGCGCCCCCTGCCGAGGGCACCGGGCCCACGGCACGCCCCGCCGGCGAGGACGTGCAGCCGCCGGCGGGCGTCGGGACGGACTCGGAACCCGAGTCGTCCCCCGCGGCCACCGAGGGGTAGCATGGTGAGGACACCGATCCGACGGTGCCTCTCGTGCCGACACCCCCAGCCCAAGACCGATCTGGTGCGGCTGGTCGTCGCGGAGAACACCGTCGTGGTCGACCCGGAGGCGCGCCGGCACGGCCGAGGCGCCTACGTGTGCGCCCGGCCGGAATGCCTCGACGCCGCGCTCAAGCGCGGAGGAGCGGCACTCGCCCGAGCGTTGCGCCGTCCGGGTGTCGAAGTCCCACAACAAGCGGTGCGCGCCGGGTGGCGCAATGCGTGCGCACCGACACAGATCGCTGAAGGCAGTACCGCGGCCGCGCCGCGTGAGGAGTACGAGTGAGCAAGGTCCGGATCTACGAGCTGGCCAAGGAGACGGGACTTCCCAACAAGGAGGTCATCCGTCGCCTCGCCGAGCTCGGCGTGGAGGCGAAGTCGCACTCCTCCACGGTCGAGGACGACCACGCCGCGGCGTTCCGCGCCAGCCTGGGCAAGCAGCGCGAGGAGCGCCGCAAGCGCCAGGAGGAGCAGCAGCGCAAGGAGGCGGAGGAGTACGACCTCACGGTCCTGGAGACGCCGCCGAAGGACACCACGGCGCGCCGGATCCTGCCGCCGCACCTGCGCCAGCGGCAGGAGGCCGCCGCGGCGGCCAAGGCCGCGCCGCCCGCCGAGGCACCGGACGAGCCCGCGCAGGCGCCGCCGCCTCCGCCGCGCTTCCGTCCGCCGGTCGCCCCGTTCCGCCCCGTCGGCGAGCCCGGGGGTGTCAGCGTCGGCGGCGAGCACGAGGACCAGGCCGCGGCCGCCGCGCCGGCAGAGCAGCCCGCCGCGCCCGCGGAGCCGCAGGCCCCCGCCGCTCGCGGGGACGTGCCGCCGGCGACCGCCGCCGACGCCGCGCGCGCCGGCGTGGTGCGCCCCGCCGGCGTGCGCCCGGAGCC
>DATMKC010000125.1:0-3389 GCA_035553555.1 Egibacteraceae bacterium
CGGCGTGAACGCCACATTCGGGTTGTGCTTGTGCAGCACATTCGTGATCGCCGCGGTCAGCGTCGTCTTCCCGTGGTCGATATGGCCGATCGTGCCGATGTTCAGATGCGGCTTCGTCCGCTCGAACTTCTCCTTGGCCATGCTGTGCTCACGTCCTCCCGGGTAGGCGGGCCGCGCGACTGCGATCCCGTCGGTTCACGCATGCAGGACCGAGCGATCTGCCCGGTCCCGCTTGGGTGGTGCTGTGGTGTTGTGTTGCGTAGCGGCGGGTGGATTCGAACCACCGACAACTCGATTATGAGCCGAGTGCTCTAACCCCTGAGCTACGCCGCCTCGTGGGTCGTGCGACCGGAGCCCCCCAACGGAATCGAACCGTTGACCTTCTCCTTACCATGGAGACGCTCTGCCGACTGAGCTAGGGGGGCGCAAGCGAGGCACAGTATGAAGTGCCCCCCTGCGGGCTGCAACCTGGTGCGGGGGGCGGCCTGGGGACAACGGCCCGCCGCGGCGCGGTTTTCGTCACACCCGCGCGGGACGATGCCGCCATGGACACCATCCGCCGCCGCAACCCCCGCCACCAGGGCGACATCGGCCTGGGCGCCGCCATCGCCTGGTTCAGTTCGCAGGGCTACCGGATCCTCGTGCCCCTGTCGGAGAGCCAGGCCTACGACCTCGTGATCGACGACGGCTCCGGCCCCCTGCGCGTCCAGGTCAAGACCACGACGTTCCGCGGCCGTTACGGCCGCTTCGTCGTCAGCATCGAGACAGCGGGCGGCAATCAGAGCTTTCACACGCGCAAGCCCTTCGACAACACCGCCAGCGACCTGCTCTTCGTGCTTGCCGATGATGGGAACCAGTACGTCATCCCATGCAGCGCCATACAAGCGAAGCGCGCCCTCTCCCTGGGTGAGAAGTGGGCGCGCTTTCGCGTCGTGGTGGGAGAAGGATTCGAACCTTCGAAGGCTGAGCCGGCGGCTTTACAGGCCGCTCCCTTTGGCCACTCGGGCATCCCACCGTGTGACGCGCGGAATGGTAGGGCCGCCCGCAAACCCCCGCAACCGCGCGCGCTAGCATGCCCGGCGCAACTGGTGCTCCCGTTGGCGCCAGACGCCGAGGACGAGGAGGCAAGCGTGGCCGACAGCAGCTTCGACGTGGTGGCGGAGGTCGACAAGCAGGAGGTCGACAACGCGCTCAACCAGGCGTCCAAGGAGATCGCGACGCGCTTCGACTTCAAGAACACGCAGGCCGAGATCGCCTGGTCCGGCGAGGAGATCCACATCCAGGCCAACTCCGAGGAGCGGGTGCTGGCCGCGTTGGACGTGTTCAAGGACAAGCTGGTCAAGCGCAAGGTGAGCCTCAAGTCCCTGGACGCCGGCGAGCCGAAGGCGGGCGGCAAGGGCCTGTACCACCTGGAGATCAAGCTGGTCTCGGGCATCCCCACGGACAAGGGCAAGGAGATGATCAAGCTGATCAAGACCTCCAAGCTCAAGGTCACGCCGACGAACATGGGCGACCACATCCGCGTCAGCTCCAAGAGCCGCGACGAGCTGCAGGAGGTCCAGGCGCTGCTGCGCGCGAACGACCAGGACCTGCCCCTGCGCTTCACGAATTACAAGTAAGGCTAAACGGACAATTCCGCAAAGGTTCGGCCTCCCGGGTTACGCCCGCGCCCGCAGGTGGGAATGCGGTTCGACGGCACATGTGCCGCCGACGACGGGGAGGTCCTATGACCAGGCGGGTTCTGACCAGGCGAGTGCTGTTCGTGTTGCTGCCCTTCGCGCTGCTCCTTGCGGGCGCGGGGCTGGCCCATGCGCAAGACGCGTCCGAGTACGCCAGCGAAGGCGCTTCCGAACAGGCGAGCGAGAGCGCGTCCGAGCAGGCCAGCGAGGACACGTCCGCGCAGGCCACCGAGGACGCCTCCGAGGAGGCCACGGAGGGCACCACGGAGGAGGCGACGTCCTCCGAGGAGGCTGCGGACGGCACCGGCACCGACGAGGACGCCGGGAACGACGCCGCAGACGACACCGAGCCGGCGCCCGAACCATCCGGCGGTGAGGATGGCGGCGACGAGGCGGCCGGCGACGACCAGTCCGACGACGGCAGCGGCTTCACGCTGGGCCTGCCCGGCGGCGAGGACGCCGAGGAAGCGCCGGAACCGGAGACGGCCGAGGTGGCGCTGGAGACCGGTACGGCGCCCGACGCGGGCATCGCCGTGGACCCGGCGGCCGGGCCGGTGCCATCGCGGGTCGACGCCGGCGGCGGCTACCTCGCGGCGTCGCGCGACCAGCGGCAGGGTCTCGGCTGGGCCGGGCTGGCCGGCCTCGCGCTGTTGGCGCTGCTGCTGCCACGGGCCCGTGCCGCCATCCGCCATCGCGGCTGACCAGGCCACACCCCAGGCGACCGCCCCGCTGTGGTGGGCGGTCGCCTTGGTCGTCGGCGCCGCCATGCTCGGCGCCGCCGCGACGGCGTCCCCGAGCACCGTCCCACTCGAGATCTTCGTCGAGCCGGCCACGCCCGGCGGCGCGCCGGGGGGCCGCGGCGCGGCCGAGCCGGCCGAGCCGGCGCTGCTGGTCATCCCGTCCATCGGCGTGCGCGCCGACGTGGTGCCCGTGGGACTGCACCGCGACGGAACGCTCGAGACGCCGCCGGCCACGGAGGCGGGCTGGTACCGGCACGGCACGCTGCCGGGACGCCGCGGCTCGGCGGTGATCGCGGGCCACGTCGACTCGCGCTCAGCGCCGGGCGTCTTCGCGGCACTGGACCGGCTGCGCCCCGGTGCGGTGGCGGGCGTGCGCGACACCGAGGGCGTGTGGACGCTGTTTCGCGTGCACGCGCTCAGCCGGCACCCGAAGGACCGGCTCCCGCCCGCCGTGTGGGCGCCCGGTGACCGCCGACTCCTCCGGCTGATCACGTGTGGCGGAGTGTTCGACTCGGCCACCGGCCACTACCGCGACAACGTCGTGGCGCACGCCGTGGCGCTGGGGCGCTGGCGCCCGCCACCGGAGCAGCCCGCGGCGGAGCCGCCGTGGCCGCGCGTCGCCGGCGGCTGAGTCGGCCGTACGCCACCCGAAACGGTCGAGCCGTCAAGACCAGCGGACGGCTTGTCAACCGTAAAACCGCAAAAACACCCTCGGGAGGAGTATCAGCACGCAGCGTGCGGGGCACTACGTACGCACGGTAACGCAGTGGCTCCCCACGGCGCGGAGCCGGACGGAAAAGACTCCCCCACAGGAAGGCCAAGCCCATGAAGGCTTTGACTCGTGCTGCCATCGTGCTGAGTGCAGCCGCGCTGATGGCGCTGTCCCTGACCGGCACGGCGCTCGCCGCCCACAACGAGTGCCACCAGCCCGCGACCCCCGCCACCCCCGCGACGCCGGCTGGGCCGGCGT
>DATMKC010000126.1:0-3312 GCA_035553555.1 Egibacteraceae bacterium
CGTGCTGCGCATGGCGACCTCCGGCGCCGCCGACGCGCTCGGCTTCGCCGGTCGCAAGGGGATCGTCGCGCCCGGCGCCGACGCGGACCTGGTCGCGGTCGCCGGTGATCCCGTCGAGCAGTTGGAGACGCTGCTCACCCCGTTCGCGGTCCTGGCGCGCGGCCGCTTCGCCGTGGGACCGGCCGGCGCGGCCGAGGCGACGGAGGGACCGCTGGAGGGCCCAGGCCGCTGACGCTCAGCCGCTGTCCAAGCGCTCCAGTTCCGCTGACAGGTTGGCGCGCGCCACCCGCTCCGCCTGCCCCCGGAACGTGGGCGTGCTGAAGATGGCCTCCCTGGCCAGCATTCCGCGCAGGAACGCCGCGCGGCCGGCGCGCCAGGCCCCGTCGTCCAGATGCGCGTACTCCACGCGCACGCCCCGCCGGTACAGCTCGTAGGCGTCGGGCGGCGAGGCGAGCACCGCAAGGTCCGCGTCAGCAAGCACCCGCCCGTCGGCGTCGCCGGGCAGGTGCGCCGCGGTGACGTGCACCAGGTCGACCACGTGCGCGACGCGCTCGGCCGCCAGCCCCCAGCCCAGCAGCGTCTCGGCGGCCAGGGCGGCGCTGCGCTCCTCGTTGCGCTGCCCGCCCGGCTCGTACACCGCGTCGTGGAACCACACGGCAAGCTCGATCGCGATCGGGTCGTCCACGGGCTCACGGCCGCGCAGGAAGTCCACCACCTCCAGCACATGGCGGACGTGCGCGATCGTGTGGTACGCCCGCCCCGGCTCGCCGTAGCGCCGCCACAGGTCGTCCAGCACCGGTGCCGCCTGCGCCTCACTCACGCCCAGCGGCGCGAGCAGGCGCAGCCAGCGGTCGCGCAGTTCCTCCTCCATGGCCCGGCATCCTCCCACGCCGGGCGCGGCGCGACCGGTCGGCGGGCGGGTAGCGTGGCGCACCATGCGCAGCTCACAACATGGTGCACCTGCCCTGCCCGTCCTGGCCCTCCTGCTGGCGGTGGCCTTGACCTCGTGCGCGCGAGGCCCCCGCGCGGTCCCGCTGGACGAGCTGGCCGCCGACCCCGACGCCTTCCACGGCCAGACCGTGTCCCTGACCGGCCACGTCCGCGAGATCGAAGACGACCTGGGCGACGCCGGGCGCCACTTCGTGATCGAGGATGGCGAGTCCAACCGCGTGCGGCTGCTCCCGGACGAGGCCGCGGAGCCCTACGCGGGCCAGTTCGTTCGCGTGGTCGGCGCCTTCGCCTTCGACGAGGGGACCGGCCGCCGGCTGGAGGTCGAGACCATCGAGCGCCCGGCCCCGTAAGGGGTCAGCCGGACGTGGCGTCGTAGCCCTCGCGCAGCCAGACGCTGTCGCCGCCAGTCGCGTAGTAGACCTGCCAGTGGTAGTAGCCGTAGTAGGCGCGCGGGTCCGCCTGCATCTGCTCGGCGTAGGCGCGCACCGCGTCCACGTAGCGCACGTCGCGGTTGTAGCGGAAGATCGCGCCGTCGACGTCGCCCGGCATGCCGCCCCAGCGCAGGTAGCGCCCGGCCGCCATGATCGCGTCGCGGGGGTCGTGCACGTCGCCCTCGCCCCACTCGGCCCACGTGGGCGGCATGAACTGCATGGGGCCCTGCGCGCCGACCACGCTGTCGCCGCGGATGCGGCCCATGCGCGTCTCCACCAGGTTCACGGCGGCGAGGTACGTCCAGTGCACACCGGTGGCCGCCTCGGCCTCCTGGTAATGGGCCTTGAGCTGGTCGGCCGGCGGCGGCGTCAGGATGCGCCACTTCGGCAGCGGCCCGGGCGTGGGCGGAGCCGCCGGCGTCTCGGCGGGCTGGGCAGGCTTGGCCGGGCTGTGCATCGCCGCGAGGCGCTCGCCCGCGAGGACGTTGCCGCGCGCGGCGGCGCGCAACTCGGCCGGGAGGGCGGCGATCACCGGCTCCACCAGCTCCGGGCGCTGCACCAGCTTGCGGTAGGCCACCTGCTGCCAGTGCCCGGCGTCGGCCAGGCTCTCGGGCGTCCGCGCGGGGTCGCGCAGGGCCGACTCGGCCGCGGTCAGCAGGCGCGCCAGCTCGGCGGCATCCTCGGGCGCGACCGGCTTGCCCTCCGCCGGCGCCGGCGGCACCCCGTCGGACGGGGCCGCCGGCTCCGCGGCCTCGACGGCGCGCTTGCCCGGCACGGGCATGGCCGGGGTGTCGCGGGGCACCGTGTCGCCGATGGCGGGAGCGCAGGCCGCGAGCAGCACGGCCAACGCGGAAACGACTGCGGGGGAAAGGCGCATGCGGCAACGGTAGGCGTGCGGCGGCATCGTGCAGCCCGCAAGCGCAAGGATCGGGCCGGTGTCGCCCCCGCGCCTGTTCCTCCGGGCGGGTTTTGCGCCCTCCGCGGGAATCCGCCATGTTCTGGGGCATGTCCGACGACCTGCTCCAGAACCTGCTCGCGGCCAACCGCGACTACGCCGACGGCGGCCACGACGCCATGGCCCCCGTCACACCCCGCCTGCGGCTGGCCATCGTCACCTGCATGGACGCGCGCCTCATGCCGCCGGACGCGCTGGGCCTGCAGCCGGGTGACGCGCACATCATCCGCAACGCCGGCGGGCGGGTCACCGACGACGTGCTGCGCTCGCTCGCCGTGTCCTGCGCCGTGCTCGGCGTGCGCCGCATCGTGGTGATCCCGCACACGCAGTGCGGCATGTACAAGTCGGAGGAGGAGATCCGCGCGGCCATCCGCGATGTCTCCGGCCATGACGGCCCGGCGCGGCTCCACGAGTACGGCGACCCCGAGGCGGCGCTGCGCCGCGACGTCGAGCGCGTGCGCAGCGCACCGTTCCTGCCTCCCGACGTGTCCGTCTGGGGCGCCCGCTTCGACGTGGAGACCGGCCGCATCACCGTGGAGGTCGACGCGTAGGACGGGCCGCGTCCGGGCACGCATGCGGGTGGAGGTGAGACGATGCCCGCCAAGGAAGAGATGCCCGACACGATCCGCCGCAGCGACGACAAGGCGCAGCGCACCTGGTCCAAGGCGCACGACTCGGCCGTGGACACCTACGGCGAGGGCGAGCGCGCACACCGCACCGCCTACTCGGCCCTGAAGCACACGCACGAGAAGGTCGGCGACCACTGGGAGCCCAAGGACGGCAAGGGGCCCAGCGACCCCGGCGCCAAGGGCGGCGGACCGAACCAGAGCCGCGAGACCTTCGGCGGCGTCGACGTCGAGGGCAACACCAAGCAGGAGCTGTACGAGCGCGCCAAGAAGCTCGGCGTCGATGGCCGCTCCCGCATGGACAAGAAGGAGCTGGCCCGGGCCATCGCCCGACAGCAGGACTAGGGCC
>DATMKC010000127.1:0-4965 GCA_035553555.1 Egibacteraceae bacterium
CAACATCGACCCGTTCGTGGAGGCCTACGTCTGCGAGCACCTGGGCCTGGCCGTGGAGCCGGTCGCCACGCAGGTCGTGGCGCGTGACCGCCACGCCGAGCTGCTCACCGCCATCGCGACGCTGGCCGCCAGCGTCGAGCAGATCGCGGTGGAGATCCGCCACCTGCAGCGCACCGAGGTGCGCGAGGCGGAGGAGCCGTTCGGGGCCGGGCAGAAGGGCAGCTCGGCGATGCCGCACAAGCGCAACCCGATCACCTGCGAGCGCATCACGGGACTGGCGCGGCTGCTGCGCGGCAACGCGGTCGCGGCGCTGGAGAACGTGGCGCTGTGGCACGAGCGCGACATCAGCCACAGCTCCGTGGAGCGGGTCATCCTGCCGGACTCGCTGATCGCCGCCGACTACCAGCTGCACCTGATGATCCGCGTCATCGAGGGGCTGCGGATCTTCCCGGAGCGCATGCGCGCCAACCTGGAGGCAACCGGCGGCCTGGTCTACAGCTCCCAGGTGCTGCTGAGCCTGGTGGACCAGGGGATGCCGCGCGACGACGCCTACAAGATCGTGCAGACCGCGGCGATGCGGACGTGGGAGACCGGCACGCCGTTCCGCGAGACGCTGGCCCAGGAGGGCGTCGAGCTGCCGGAGTCGGCGTTCGACCCCGCCGGCTTCCTGGCTCGCCACCACGTCGTCCGCGAGCGCCTCGAGTCCCTGGACGCCTAGGCTTTGCGGCTGGCGTCGCCCCGGGGGTTGCGGTCCTCGCAGGCGTAGCCGGCCGCGCAGAGCTCGTCGCGGGCCTTGTCGATGCGCTGCGGCGCGGGCGGCTCGGCCCAGTGGTCCGGGCGGTCCAGCGCCGTGCGCAGGGTGAACGCCGTGACGTCGAGGTCCGGTCCGACCTCGTCCCAGGCCAACGGCATGGAGACGGTGCCGGCCGGGTGCGGGCGGGGGCTCCACGGCGCCACCAGCGTCTGGGCCGGACCCGGCCGCGACCAGTCCATGAGCAGGCGGCCGTGGCGGCGCTCCTTGCGCATCTCGGTGGTGAGCCGGTCCGGGTGGCGGTCGGCGACGGCCTGGCTGAGCCCCAGGGCGAAGCCCCGCAGGTACGGGTGCTCGTAGCGGCGCTCGACCGGCAGGTAGACGTGCAGGCCGCGCTTGCCGCTGGTCTTCACGATGGAGGCCAGCCCCAGCTCGTCCAGCACCTCCTTGAGCCACCGCGCCGCCTGCCACACGGGCGGGTCGTCGTCGGCCGGGTCGAGGTCGAACGCGACCAGGTCCGGCCGGTCCGGGGTGTCGACGCGGGAGAACCAGGGGTGGAGCTCGACGGCGTTCTGCTGCGCGAGCCAGCGCAGGTCCTCACCCGACCGGACGAGCAGGTAGTCGATGTCCCGGTTCGACGAGGGGCTCCACACCCGTTCCGTGGCGATCCAGTCCGGCGTGTGCTTGGGCGCGTTCTTCAGGAAGAAGCCGTCCTGGTCGACGCCGCGCGCGAACACCTTCAGGGTGAGCGGCCGGTCGCGCACCCATGGCAGCAGCCGGTCCGCGGCGGCGGCGTAGTAGTCGGCAAGGTCCTGCTTGGTCAGGCCGGCCTCGGGCCACAGGACCTTGTCGGGAGACGAGAGGGTGACGGCGCTCATCGGACCTCGAACCCGGTCGCGTGCTCGGCGGGCTCCAGGTCGGCCACCTCGAGCCGCTCGACGACCGCTCGCCCGGGTCCGGCCCGGCAGAACTCGACGAACGCGTCCACGGCGGCAGCGTCCCCCTGGGCCTCGCATTCCACGCTGCCATCGGGCCGGTTGCGCACCCAGCCGGTCAGGCCGAGCGCGACCGCACGGTCCCGCGCGGAGGCGCGGAACCACACGCCCTGCACGAGGCCTTTGGCGATGAGACGGACGCGCCGCATGGGCGTGCTTCTACCCCGGGCGGGGGAGAATGGCGCGCATGTTCGCCGCCTTCCTGTCCCGCCGGGTCCGCCGCTGGCTCCTGCTCACAGTCGGTGTGCCGGCCGGGGCGTGGGCGCTGCAACGACTGGGGGAGGAGCTGGAGCAGCGCCGCGGCCAGTCGCCCGTGGCCAACGGCCTGCGCTCCGCCGCCGACCGCCTCGGCACCCTCCGCCGCTGACCTCCCACTGTCCCACATTGGAATTCGGTGACGGCGCGGGGCGGCGCGTAGCCTGACCGCGTGACGGATCTGGCTGATGAACTCGAGGGCGCGGCCGGCGTGACGCGCCTCGGCTCGGGCAAAGTGCGCGAGCTGTACGAGGTGGGCTCGCACCTGCTGCTGGTCGCCTCCGACCGCGTCAGCGCGTTCGACGTGATCCTGCCCACGCCGATCCCGGGCAAGGGCGAGATCCTCACGCGCATCTCGGCGTTCTGGTTCGCCCGGCTTCGCAACCTCGTGCCCAATCACCTGGTCACCATGGACGTCGAGCACTTCCCCGAGCAGCTCCGGCCCTCCGCCGAGGCGCTGCGCGGGCGGGCGATGCTGTGCCGCCGGGCGCAGATGCTGCCCGTCGAGTGCGTCGCCCGCGGGTACCTGGCCGGCAGCGGCTGGAAGGAGTACCGCGACGGCGGCACGGTGTGCGGCATCCCGCTTCCCGAGGGCCTGCGCGAGTCCGACCGCCTGCCGGAGCCGATCTTCACGCCGGCCACCAAGGCCGCCGTCGGCGATCACGACGAGAACATCGACTTCGCACGCACCGTGGAGATCCTGGGCGCCGAGACCGCCGAGCGTGTCCGCGAACTGACGCTGGCGCTGTACCGCGCCGCGCACGAGCACGCCGCCGCGCGCGGCATCATCCTGGCCGACACGAAGTTCGAATTCGGCTGGATCGACGGAGAGCTGACGCTGTGCGACGAGGCGCTGACGCCGGACAGCTCGCGTTACTGGCCCGCCGACGCGTACGAGCCCGGCCGCGGTCAGGACAGCTACGACAAGCAGATCGTGCGCGACTGGCTGGAATCGTCCGGCTGGGACAAGACGCCGCCCGGGCCGGCGCTGCCCGACGACGTGGTGGCGCGCACCCGCGCGCGCTACATCGAGGTGTACGAGCGGCTCACCGGTGAGCCCTTCCGCGAGGACGTGAACTGATGCCCAAGGTGCACATCGACGTGATGCTGAAGGACGAGATCCTGGACCCGCAGGGCCAGGCCGTGGAGCGCCAGCTTCCTGGTCTCGGAGTCACCGGCGTGCGCGCGGTGCGCATCGGCAAGCACATCGAGCTGGACGTGGAGGACGCCGGCGACATCGAAGCCCGCGTCGAGGACTTGTGCGCCAAGCTGCTGGCCAACCCGGTGATCGAGAGCTGGACGTGGCGGGTGGAGCAGGAGTGAGCGCACCGCCGCCCGACGGCGCGGGGGGGAAGGCACGGGGCATGCGTGAGCACCCTCGCGACCCGTGGCGCCGCACCCGCACCGGCGAGCAGGGCGACCCGCTGCTGCCGCGCTGGTTCGCGATCCTGGCGGTCGTGATGGTCCCGGTCGGGCTCGCCGTCGCAGTGCTCGCGTTCCTCAACGCCGGACGCGGCGAGGTGCCGGTGGCCGAGCGCCGGCCCGCCGGCGAGGACAGCCTGACCACGGCGGTGGGGGGCTTCGAGGCGGGTGCGGCCGCGCCGCGCCGGTTCGAGGCGCCGTGCGCCGTCGTGGACGGCATGCAGGTCGCCGGCCAGGAGCGCGACCTGCGGACCCTGGAGTCCGGGCTGTCGGCGCTGTGCGAGCGGGCGCTGCGCGCCGAGGTGGTCGCGCCGCTGCGCACGTTCGGGAACTTCGCGGGCGTGGTCCGGTTCGCGGTGTTCGAGCGCACCGGCGTCGACAGCACGGCGCGTGCGCCGGAGTCGGGCCGCGTCCCCGTCATCTACCTGAACGCCAAGTACTCGCGCACGGACCCCGAGTGGATCGCCCCCCTCGTCGCGTACGAGGCGGTCATGCTGGCCGGCGAGGCGGACCGCGCCGAGACGGTTTTGCGCGCCCGGCGGGCAGAGCTGGCGGTGTGCCGTACCCTTGGCCTGGAGACGCGGACGCCCGGCTGCCGGGACGCCGCGGCCCTGCTTGCCCTCCCAGATCCCGCGGCCGCCTTGGGGGCCGCCGGCTACCGGTAGAGAAGGACACATGCGCGTCGGTGTGGTGCAGTTCCCCGGGTCCTGCGACGAACGGGACGCGGCCTACGCCCTGACGGTGGTGGGCGCCGAGCCGGTCTTGCTGTGGCACGGCGAGGCGGACCTCAACGCCGTCGAGGCGGTGATCGTGCCGGGCGGGTTCAGCTACGGCGACTACCTGCGTGCCGGGGCGCTGGCGCGTTTCTCGCCGGTGATGGGCGCGGTCGCGGACTTCGCCGGCCGCGGCGGGCCGGTGCTCGGCATCTGCAACGGCTTCCAGGTCTTGTGCGAGGCGGGGCTGCTGCCGGGCGCGCTCACGCGCAACGCGGGGCTGCGCTTCATCCACCGCGAACAGGCGCTGTGCGTCGAGGCGACGTGCGCGTGGACCAACGGCATCGCGCCGGGGACCGTGCTGACCGTCCCGATCAAGCACGGCGAGGGCCGCTACGTGCACGACGACGTCGACGGGCTCGCCGCGCGCGGCCAGGTGCTGGTGCGCTACTGCCGGCCGGACGGCACGGTCGACGACGCGGCCAACCCCAACGGCAGCCTCGGCAACATCGCCGGCGTCACCAACGAGGCGGGCAACGTCGCGGGGCTGATGCCCCATCCCGAGCACGCGGTGGACGCGTTCCTCGGCGGCACCGACGGGCGCCTGATCGTCGGCAGCGTGCTCCAGGCGGTCGCGGCGCGATGACGGACATTCCCAAGCCCGCGCCGAACGCTCCGCAGCTCGCCAAGGAGCTCGGCCTCACCCACGACGAGTACGAGCGCGTGGTGGAGATCCTGGGCCGCGAGCCCAGCGTCGCCGAGCTCGGCACGTTCAGCGTGATGTGGTCGGAGCACTGCTCCTACAAGTCCTCCAAGATCTACCTGAAGA
>DATMKC010000128.1:0-9140 GCA_035553555.1 Egibacteraceae bacterium
TCGCCGCGGCGCGCTCGGCCGGGCAGGCCTCCACCAAGTACGGCAAGTTCGAGCACATGGTCGCCGGCCTGGAGGCGGTGCTGCCCGACGGCACGGTCCTGCGGCGTGCGCCGCAGGACCGTGCCGTCGGGCAGCACCGCCTCCAGGCCGGCGACCATGTGCTCGAACTTGCCGTACTTGGTGGAGGCCTGCCCGGCCGAGCGCGCCGCGGCGAACCCGCCGACGCTGGACACCGTGATGGACGACGGGAAGTGGCCCAGGGTCCAGCCGCGGTAGCCCAGCCACTCCTCCAGGGTCTGGCCGATGACGCCTGGCCCCACGGTGACCAGGCCCGACACCTCGTCCAGCGGGCCGATCGCGGTCATGCGCTTGGTGTCGACCATCAGGCAGCCGGCCAGCGGCGTCGCGCCGCCGGTGACGCCGCCGCCGCCGCCGTAGGGCACCACGGCGACGCCGCGCTCGCTGGCCCACGCGTACAGCGCCGAGACCTGCGCGGTGTCGGCCGGCCACACCACCGCGCCCGGCTGGGGCAGCGCCTCCCCGGCGCGCTCGCGGATCGTCAGGCCGGGCCAGCAGTCACGGGTGCGGCTGGCCAGTTCGCCGGGATCGGTGGCCACGGCCCCGTCGCCCAGAAGGCCACGGAGCTCGCCGACCAGCTCCTCGTCCAGTGCCCGCATACCGGGCGGATCGTACTTCCCACCCGGGGTGTGTCGACTGAGTCAGTCCTGGGTTGACTCAGTCGACACACCCCGGGTCGGCCGTTACACGCCCGCGTAGGCGACCACGCCGCGGACCAGCGACTTCGCGGCCTGGTGGGCCACGTCGGACAGCGGCAGGCCCTGGCAGGCGTCGCGCAGCTGGCGCAGCAGGTCCGCGACCTGCTTCACCGACCGCACGAAGTCGCCGGGCGTGAGCTCGGCGTCGCCCAGGGCGTCCTCCAGGTCGGCGCCCTGGCTCCAGCGAAACACCACTTCGCCGAACGCCGGGTCCAGCATCCGCGTGACCGGCAAGGACGCCTGCTCCTCGCGCGCGGCGATGTCCTGCCACACCTCGGCGGCGGCGCGCACCGCGTCGCGGACCGCCTCGTTGGGGAACGCGAACACCGGTTCGTCCTTGGAGCGCGTCTCGTAGGCGAAGGCGCTCACGACGGCGGCGAGGTCGGCGGCGTTCAGCCCGTCGAGCACCCCGCGCCGGATGGACTCGGCCAGGACCAGGTCCGTCTCGGCGTAGATGCCCGCCAGGCGGCGGCCGTGCTCGGTGGGCCGGGGCTCGGCTTCGGACCCTTCCAGGTAGCCGAGCTCGGTCAGCACGTCGAGGATGCGGTCGAACTGGCGCACCAGCGAACCGGTGCGCCGCCGCACGCCGCGCTCCAGTCGCTCGGTCTCGTCGCGCAGCTCGTCGTGGCGCCGGGCCCACACCTCGATCTCGGCCAGGGCCGGGTCGCTGTGCACCGGGTGGCGGCGGATGTCGGTGCGCAGCGCCTCGATGCGGGCGCGCGCCGCCTCGTCGTCGGCCCTGACCTGCTTGCGGAAGCTGCGCGGCGGCCCGACCTTCAGGCCGCGCAGCGCGTTGGCGATCTCCTTGCGGTAGTTGGCCGAGCGCGGGCCGCCGGACTTCGGCAACCGGATCCAGCCGAGTTTGGCCGGCGGCGCCTCGAACTCGCGAGGGCCCAGGCGCACCAGCTTGCGCTCGATGGTCACGGCGCTGGCCAGCGGCACGCCCTTGCTGGACTGCGTCCGGCCCACGATCGCCGCGAGCTCGCTGTCGCGCGCGCCGTGGATGGCGACCACGTCGCCCTCCCGCAGCTCCTCCAGCGCGCGCTCGATGGCGTCCGCCTCGCGGCGCTTGCGCTCCCGCGCGGTGCGCGACTCCAGCTGCGACAGCTCGCGGCGCAGCGCCCAGTACTCGGCGAAGTCCCCCGCGTCGGAGCGCAGATTCTCCGCGTAACCCGCCAGCGCCCGGCGGTTGCGCTCGATGCGCTCCTCCTCGCCCAGCACCGTCGCGTCGGCCTGGTACTGCGCGAAGCTGCGCGCCAGCAGCGCCTCGGCCTCCTCGCGCGTGTGCCGGCGCAGCAGGTTGACCGCCATGTTGTAGGACGGCGCGAAGCTGGAGCGCAGCGGCTCGGTGCGCCGGCCCACCAGCGAGGCGACGGTCGGGAAGTCGATGTCGCGCTGGTACAGCACCACCGCGTGGCCGATCGGGTCCAGGCCGCGGCGCCCTGCCCGGCCGGTGAGCTGCGTGAACTGGCCGGGTGTGAGCAGCTCGTGGCGCTGGCCCGTCCACTTCTCCAGCCGCTCGATCACCACGGTGCGCGCCGGCATGTTGATGCCCAGCGCCAGCGTCTCGGTGGCGAAGCAGACCTTCACCAGGTTCGCGACGAACAGCTCCTCGACGGTCTCCTTGAACACCGGCACCATGCCCGCGTGGTGCGCGGCGATGCCCTGCTCCAGGCCGGCCACCCACTCGGCGTGGCCCAGCACCTCCAAGTCCTCCGGCGGCAGGTGCGCGGTGCGCTCCGCCACCACCTCGCGGATGCGGCGCCGCTCCTCGGGCGTGGTCAGCGACACGCGGTCGGCCAGGAGCTGGCGCACGGCGTCGTCGCAGCCCTGGCGCGAGAACAGGAAGTAGATCGCGGGCAGCCACGTGCGCCGGCGCAGCTCGTAGACCACGTCAGCCCGCCGCGGCGGGCGCAGGCGCACGTCCGACGCCACCGGCCGCCCGTTGCGCGACACGCGGTTGCTCACCCCGGCGCGCCGTTCCAGCATCAGGATCTCGGGGTTGGGCACGCCGCCGCGCGCCTGGCGGGCGCGTTCCTCCCTGGCCGCCTCGGCTTTCTTGCCGGCGGCCTTGGACCCGGTGCGGAAGACGGGGAGGATCTTGCCGTTGACGAAGTAGTGGTGCTCCAGCGGGACGGGCCGCAGCTCGGAGATCACCACGTCGCAGCTCTCGCGCACGCCGCGCAGCCAGGCCCCGAACTCCTCGGCGTTGCTGACCGTGGCGGACAGGCACGCCAGCTGCACCGACAGCGGGAGCTGGATGATGACCTCCTCCCACACGGCGCCGCGCTCGCGGTCGGCCAGGTAGTGGACCTCGTCCAGCACCACCGCGTGCAGCCCCACCAGCGCGCGCGAGCCCTCGTAGAGCATGTTGCGCAGGACCTCGGTGGTCATGACCACCACGGGCGCGTCGCCGTTGATCGCGTTGTCCCCCGTGAGCAGGCCGACCTTGTCCGCGCCGTAGCGGCGCACCAGGTCGGCGTACTTCTGGTTCGACAGCGCCTTGATCGGCGTGGTGTAGAAGCACTTGCCGCCGCGGTGCAGCGCCTGCCACACCGCGAACTCCCCCACCACGGTCTTGCCCGCGCCGGTGGGTGCGGCCACCAGCACCGAGCGCCCCTCGATCAGCGCCGTGATCGCCAGGAGCTGGAAGTCGTCCAGCGGGAAGCCGTAGGCGCCGCCGAAGGCCTCGACGAGCTCGCCCGGCTCGACGCCGGCCTGACCGTCGTCCTGGGCACCCGGGGGCCGCAGGGGCTCGGCCGACACCGCTACACCGCCAGCGCGTGCCGGCGGCGGCGGCGCTCGACCAGGCGGGCGACGACGATGCTGACCTCGTAGAAGCCGAACAGCGGCAGAGCCATCACGGTCATGGTGACCGGGTCCTGCGTGGGCGTGATCACCGCGGCGGCCACGAAGATGCCGAACAGCGCGCCGCTGCGCGCCTTGCGCAGCTGCTCGGAGCCCAGCACCCCCATGAGCACGAGCATGATCAGGATGAGCGGCAGTTCGAACGCCAGCCCGAAGCCGATCATGGCTTGCAGGAGGAACGTGAAGTACCGGTTGGCGTCCATGAGGCTGACGATGTTCTCCCCGGCGAAGCCGAGCAGAAACTCCAGGCCCTTGGGGATCAGGAAGTACGCGAACACGGCGCCGCCGGCGAACAGCAGCTGGCTGATCACGATGAACGGCAGCGCGTAGCGGCGCTCCACGGGCCGCAGGCCCGGCGTGACGAAGCGCCAGATCTGGTAGCACACGACCGGCGCGGACAGCACCACGGCGACGATGGCGGCCGCCTTCACGCTGAGGAAGAACCCGCCCATGACGTCGGTGAACACCAGGACGCAGCGGTCGGGGTCCAGGCCTGAGCTGCCGGCGCGCAACCGGGACGGCAGGGCGCAGTACGGCTTGACCAGCAGGTTGAACACCGGCACGTGGACCGCGAAGCCGACCGCGAAGCCGGCGGCCACCGCGAGCACGGAGCGCACCAGGCGCGTGCGCAGCTCGCGCAGGTGCTCCACCAGGGTCATCTCGGACGCGTCGAGGCGCGACTGCTCATCCACCGGTGGACTGGTGGGTGGTCCGGGCGCCCCGCCGGCGCCCGATGGCGTCGCGGTGGCTGCCATGGGGACTGGACGAGCGGCCGGCGCCTACTGCTCGGTCTGCGAGGTCGGGGCGTGCTGCTCGGCCGCCGTGTCGTCCTCGTCCGTCTCGGCGTTCTTGCCGTCCTGCACGCCCTTCTTGAACTCCTTGATCGACTTGCCGACCGAGCCGCCGAGCTCGGGGAGCTTCTTGGCGCCGAACAGCAGCACGACGATGAGGAGGATGACGATCCACTCGGGGCCACCGGGCACTGACATGGCGTTCCTCCTGGCGTTGACGGGCTCTGCGCCGAGTGTACGCGCTCGGGCCCCCAGGTCAGTCCCCGCGGGCGGAGCGCCGCAGGCCTTCGCGCAGGTCCTCCTTGGCGCGGCGGCGGTCGGTGCGCGCCCGCTGCCAGGCGTCCAGGCGGCGCTGCAGCGCTTCGCTCTCGGTCCCGGTGACGGCGGCCTCCGACTGCAGCTCCTGGGTCAGCGGCGCCAGCCGCTCGGCCACGGCGGCGGAGGCGGTGAGCAGCCGGCGCACCGCGCGCCACAGCTGGACGGCGACGAGCGCCAGGACGGCGGCGGCCATCACGGCCAGGGCAAGGGCGAGGATCACGAAGACGGGCACATCCGCAGCCTAGCGAACCGGCGGCGGAGGAGCCGCTCAGGCGACGTGGCGGCGGTCGACCTCGAGCAGGACCTCGAACCAGGCGTCGGACTCCAGCAGCGTGTGGAAGTCCAGCAGGTCGTCGTGGGTGAACGCGGGGCCGGCGAAGCGCCGGTCGGCCAGGGTCGGCGCGGACGCCTCCTCGACCACGGGCACGCCGCCGGACAGCAGCAGCCGCACGATGCGCTCGTCCGCGGGCTTGCGCACGTCCTCGCCGCAGTCCGGGCACATGAACGCGTAGCTGGAGCGGCCCCCGCCGGAGGAGTCCACATGCAGCGCCATCTCGTCGGGGGTGAGCGACACCTCGCCGCAGTCAGGACAGGTCGCCTTGATCGTCGTCATGGTCCCGCACCTCCCTGTAGGCCGTCCGGCCATCCCGGCTGTCACTCGTCCGGGTGGGGGCTTCCTGCCCCTATGGGGGGATGATCGGCCTGCGCCGCGGCGGGCTTGAGGCGAAAAACCCCAGCAGGCGGGCGGGGAATTCAGGCGTAGTGGCGCAAGGCGGACGCGGCCAGCTCGGCCGCCCTCGTGCGCAGCCCGGCCGGCTCCACCACGCGCGCGTCGGCGCCCAGGCGCAGCAGCACGCGCGCGACCCACTCCACGCTCGGCGTGCGGAACGCCAGCCGCAGGCGGCCGCCGCCGAGCTCCTCCAGGGTGTCCGGCACCACCCACTCGGCCAGCCACGTCGCGCCGGGCTCCAGCTCCAGCACCACGGACTCGTCACCGGGCTCGGGGGTGTAGGCCGCGGGCTGCGGCGTCTCCGGAGGGCGGCGCTCAGCAGGCTCCCGCGTGACGTCCAGCTCCCGGATGCGGTCCAGGCGGAAGTGCCGCGGCGCCTGCGCCGCGCGGCACCACGCGTGCAGGTACCAGGCGCCGCGCGCGCCCACCACCGCCCACGGCTCCACCAGCCGCTCCGTGGTCTCCGCCTTCGACCCGGACCGGTACACCAGCCGCACCACGCGGCGGTCGCGCACCGCGCCGCGCAGCGCCTCCAGGTGCTCGTCGCCCGGCGTGCGCAAGTCGATTGCCAGGCGCGCGTCCGCGCCCATCGCCCCGCGCAGCTTCGCCACGGCGGAGGCGAGGTCCGCCGACTCGGGCAGGTCCTCCACGGCGGCCAGGGCGCTGCCGGCCAGCAGCAGCGTCAGCGCCTCGCGCAGGCTGAGCGCCAGGGGGCGCGAGAAGAAGTCCGCCATGCGCACCGAGATGCGGTCGCCCACGATGGACGCCTCGACGAGGTCCCCGCCGCCGTAGCCGGGCAGGCCGCAGTAGCCCAGGATGTCCAGGTCGCGCACCAGGTCGGCGGGCGGCACGCCGAAGCGCTCCGAGACCTCCTCGACGGTCACGCCGGGGTGCTCCAAGAGCCACGGC
The DNA here is from genome assembly GCA_035553555.1 of Egibacteraceae bacterium. Lineage (GTDB taxonomy): Bacteria > Actinomycetota > Nitriliruptoria > Euzebyales > Egibacteraceae > DATMKC01. Next base: position 6,393 of record DATMKC010000128.1, read on the forward strand.
ACCATCAGCAGGACGCGCTCCAGGCGCTGCAGGGTGGGCGCCGCGCTCACCGGGCCCCCTCCACCGCCGCCGTGGCGGCGGCCGCGGCGCGCAGCCGCGCCACCACCTCGGCGCGCAGCTCGGCGGGCTCCTCGACCACCAGGTCCGGTCCCAGGTCCAGGGCCCAGGCCAGGAAGTCCTCCGGCTCGCCGACGGCCACGGTGAACGCGGTCCAGCCGTCGGGCCGCTCCCGCCCGCCGCCCCGGGCGCGGCGCGCCACGGTCCAGGCGACCTCCGGCGCGGCCAGGACCTCCGCCGTCGCGGGCCCGCCCTCGGCGGTGGGCACGACGTCGTCGACGCCGACCTCCGGGGGCGGCGGGAACGCGCCCGGCTCGCCGGCGGCCTTCACCGCGCCGGCGATGCGGTCCAGGCGGAACGACCGGCGCGCATCCCGCTCGTGGTCGCGGCCGACCAGGTACCAGCGGCCGCGCCGGTGCACCAGCGCGTGGGGGTCCACGGTGCGCTGCGCCTCGTCGCGGCCCAGCGGCCGGTAGGCGAAGCGCACGGGCGTGCGGGTGGCCTGTGCCTCCATCAGCGCCTGCAGGTGCGGCGCGCCGAGGTCGAGGCCCAGCCCCGGCTCCAGCGGCACCCGGCGGGCGTCCGGGTCGCCGGCGTCGACCTGGAGCTTGAGCAGGCCGGTCCCGGCGGCGTCATAGAGGCCCGTGGCGCGCAAGGCCAGTGCCAGGGCGGTGAGCTCGCGCGGCTCCAGGTGCAGCTCCGGCAGGTCGTAGCGCTTGGGGTCGATGCGGTAGCCGGACTCGGTCTCGAAGGCGTCCAGCGGCGCCATCTCGATCGGCACCCCGAGCGCGCGCAGGTCGGACTTGTCCCGCTCGAACATGCGGCGGAACGCCTCGTACTCGTCCTGCCCGTAGCCGGCGACCCGCCGCCGGATCTCCTCGGCGGTCATCGGGCGCCGGGTCTCGCGCAGGGCGATGACCAGGTTGATCAGTCGTTCCAGGCGGTCGGTCATGGAGGCGCTGAGCCTATCCCGCGCGCTCCCGCGACAGCAGCAGCACCGGCAGGCCGCGCCGGCGCGCCTCCACGGCCAGGCGCGCACGCAGCCACGCCGCGGCCTCCTCGTCCGGTGGCAGCGCGGCGACGAGCGCACGCGGCTCGGCCAGCAGCGCCCTGGCCACGTCGGCCACGGCGGCGGCGCGCCGGTCAAGGCCGGCCACGGGGTCCTCCAGCAGCGGGCCGAGCCCCAGCACGCCGGCCAGCGCCCGGGCGTCGGCCTCCCGCTCCTGGGCGAGCTTCGCGCGCGCGTCGGTGAACGCCCCCAGGAAGCCGAGCCTGCCCGGCAGCGGGCGGCCCGCCATCACCGCGTCGATGACCCGCAGCTCCCGCGCGGCGGGCAGCGCCCCGTCCACCGTGGCCAGGCCCGCGCGCGCCCGCGCGACCGCGGGCAGCCGCCCCAGCTCGTCCGCGCCCACCCGGACCCACAGCCGTGGCGCGGCGAGCCCCGCGACGCGCCGCAGGGTGGCGCGCGGGTCGGGCACCGCGGCCTCGGCGCAGTCCCCCGCCGCCACCGCCACGTCCAGGCGGCGCGCACCGGGACCGATCCAGCCGCGCACGGCCAGCGCGCTCACCGCGCGGCTCCCCGCCACCACAGGACGGCGACGAGCGGCCCGGCGATGGCCAGCGCCGGGACCCCGGCCGCCGCAGCGATCTTGGTGACGGCGGCGAACACGGCCGCGCCGCCGAGCGCGCCCGCCACGCCGCCGCCGCCCGCGAGGGGGATGAGCAGCCACGCCAGTCCGACGCCCGGGTCGATCGGCCGCATCGCGGGCACGCCGAGGGTCCCCAGCGCCGCGGCCCACGCCGCCAGGCCCGCCAGCATGCCGGACAACGCGAGCCCGGAGCCCAGCACCGCGGGCAGGGACACCCCGACCCGCGTGACCAGGTCCGGCGTGCGCCGCGCGATGCCCAGCCAGCGCCCCAGGTCGCCGTCGACGGTGGCGCGGTACAGGGCGGCGCCCGCGGCCAGGGCCAGCAGGGCCACGCCCAGCGTGGCGCGGCTCGACGCCAGGCTCACACCAAGGAAGACCGGCGGCACGAAGCCCGGTGCGGGCGGCACGATCGCGGTGGCCAGGATCGCCACCGCGATGCCGGCGAAGACCAGCCCGACCGGCCCGCCGGGATGCCCGCCCAGCACCGCCAGCCCGGCGACGGCGCCCGCCAGCGCCGCGGCGGCCAGGGCGATCACGGGTGACTGGTTGCGGCCCAGCAGCGCCGCCGTGGCCCACGCGCCGGCGGCGACCGCCCCGGGCTGCAGCAGCGCCGGCGCGCCGACGCGGCGCAGCGCCACGTCCAGGGACAACCCGATCAGCGCGAGCACCGTGATCTCCAGCAGCACCGCCGCCAGGGACGGACGCACGGCGGACACCACGAGCGCCGCGGCGGCGTAGGCGCCCACCAGCCCCAGGGGCGAGTCCCTCACCGGGCGCCCGCCTGGCCGGGCCTGCCCGCGCGAGCCGCCGCCAGGCCCGTGAGGCCGAGCACGGCGACGGCGACCACGGCCGACGGATCGAGCGACAGCGCGGCGCTGACGGCCAGGACGGCGGCGGCGGCCACGCCCGCCCACGCGGCGCGCAGGGGCGTCCGGCCGAGCAGCGCGACGACGGCCACCGTGACCGCCAGCGTCAGCGGCTCCGGGCGGGCGTAGGCGTGCGCGGCCGCCGCCCAGGGCGCCGCGGCCGCGCACGCCTACGC
>DATMKC010000129.1:0-2513 GCA_035553555.1 Egibacteraceae bacterium
GGGTTCTTGTCGCCGCTCAGCCGGTACAGCAGCGCCTGCTGCGGCAGCGTCGGCGACACCACGGTGAAGTCCGCGGGCCGCTCGGGGGCGTCGTTGCCGGGCTGCGGGCCGGGCTCGCCGCCGAAGCCGCCCTCGCCGCGCAGGAACAGCGAGTAGCGGTTGGTGAACAGCGCCTCGCCGCCCTCCTCGCGCGTGTCGACGTCCAGGACCAGCAGCGCGGCCTTGCCCTTGTCGTACAGGCCCGCGACCCGCCCGGAAGTGACCACGTCCGCCGACGTGGGCAGCGGCCGGTGGATGGTGAGGTCCTGCTCGCCGTGCAGCAGCGTCGCCCAGTTGATCTCCAGGCCCGGGATCTCCAGCATGCCGGCCAGCGCCGGGGCCGCGGCGATCACGCCGAAGGTCGGCAGGACCTTCAGGCCGCCCTCGTAGGTGTAGGCGAGCTCGCGCGGGTCCGTCGGCGGATCGCCCGCCCCCACGCCCAGGTGGTACAGGATCACGTCGTCGGGCGCCCACGAGCCCGTCACGGGGGGCAGTTCGGCGCCGAGGGCCTTCTCCGGGTCGACCGGCATCGCGCGGGTCCTTTCTCAGATGCCGAGACGCTGCGCCAGCAGCTCCCGGTGGTGGGCGGGGTCACCGAACAGCAACTCCGAGCTCTTCGCGCGCTTGAAGTACAAGTGCGCGGGGTGCTCCCAGGTGAAGCCGATGCCGCCGTGGATCTGGATGGTGTCGGCGGCGGCCTTGAAGTAGGCCTCCGAGCAGTACGCCTTGGCCATGGCGGCGGCCACGGGCAGGTCCGCGTCCAGCTCGGCCGCGCACCAGCCGGCGTAGTAGGCCGCGGACTTGGCCTGCTCCACCGCGACCAGCATGTCGGCGCAACGGTGCTTGACGGCCTGGAACGAGCCGATCGGTCGGCCGAACTGGATGCGCTCCTTGGCGTAGGCCACCGACAGGTCCAGGCAGCGTTGCGCGCCGCCGACCTGCTCGGCGGCCAGCGCCACGGCCGCCAGGTCCAGCACGCGCTCGACCACCTGCCAGCCGCCGCCCTCCTGGCCGACCAGCCGGGCGGGCACCGCGTCGAACTCCAGGCGGGCGAGCTTGCGCGTCTGGTCCATGGTCGAAAGGACCGTGCGCGCCAGGCCCGGCGCGTCGCCCGGCACCGCGAACAGCGTGACGCCTCCCTCCGTGCGCGCGGCGACCAGCACCAGGTCGGCGACGTGGCCGTCCAGCACGTAGCTCTTGTGGCCGTGCAGCGTCCAGCGCTCGCCGTCGCGGCGGACCTCGAGCTGCACGCCCTCGGCGTCCCAGCGGCCGTTGTCCTCCGTGAGCGCGAGCGTCGCGACGGTGTCGCCGGCGGCGATGCCCGGCAGCCATTCCTTGCGCGCCGCGTCGTCGCCCGCGTGCAGCAGCGTCGAGACGCCGAGCACGACGGTGGAGAAGTACGGCGCGCACAGCAGCGCCGCGCCCATCTGCTCCAGCACCACGACCAGCTCCAGGAACGAGTAGCCGGCGCCGCCGTGCTCCTCGGGCACGATCAGGCCCTGCAGGCCCATCTGCTCGGCCATCTGGCGCCACACCGCCGGGTCGTAGCCCTGCTCGGTGTCCATGAGCCGGCGCACCTCCGGCTCGCCGGACTTGTCCTCCAGGAACTGGCGGACGATCCGGCCGAGCTCGAGCTGCTCGTCACTGAAGGCGAAGTTCATCGATCCCTCCCGGGCGCCGCGGGCTTCCGCCACGCGTGGTGTCGGTGTATGTTATCCCGTATTCACGTAACCCCGCAAGAGCGAGGAGACCGAAGTGGCCGACGCGACCGAGCAGCCCCGCGAGCGGGTGCGCGACCTCACCCGGCGCCTGGTGGCGGCACACGACCCGGCGACGACGCCCGCCGAGGAGCTCTGGGGCGCGCAGTTCGACGCGGGCCTGGCCTGGATCCACTTCCCCGAGGGCCGCGGAGGGCTGGGACTGCCGCCCGACCTCCAGATGGTGGTGGACGAGGAGCTGCGGGCGGCCGGCGCGCCGAGCAACGTGCTGCGCAACTTCATGGGCGTCGGCATGGCCGGGCCCACGCTGGTGGCGCACGGCACGCCGGAGCAGCAGGAACGCCTCCTGCGGCCCCTGTTCACCTGCGAGGAGATCTGGTGCCAGCTGTTCAGCGAGCCCGGCGCCGGCTCCGACCTGGCGAGCCTCTCCACCCGGGCGGAGCAGGACGGCGACACGTGGGTGGTCACCGGCCAGAAGGTGTGGTGCTCGAACGGCAGGGTCGCCGACAAGGGGATCCTCCTCGCCCGCACCGACCCCGACGCTCCGAAGCACAAGGGCATCAGCTTCTTCCTCGTCGACATGCGCGCGCCCGGCGTCGAGACGCGGCCGCTCCGCCAGCTCACCGGCGACAGCGAGTTCGACGAGGTCTTCCTCGACGAGGTCCGCATCCCCGACAACGACCTCGTCGGCCCGCTCCACGGCGGCTGGGGGGTGGCCATGTCGACGCTGACGAACGAGCGCGGCCACATCGGTGC
>DATMKC010000130.1:0-4080 GCA_035553555.1 Egibacteraceae bacterium
CGTGCGGGCCGAGCAGCGGCGCCTGTCGCGCCACAAGGTCGAGCACGTGGCCGACGAGCCGGTGGACGCGCCCGGCGGGGTCTGGCTGGGCTTCACCGACCCGTGGGGCAACCGCCTGGGCTACTGGCAGGAACGCGACGAGGACTAGGCGTATCGGCCGAGGTTGACGGCTCCGGGGCTCGGGTAGGCCTCTTTACGCGACCTGCCCCCGATCCACCCGAGGAGGAGCCGTGTACATCGGTCTCGGCACCCTGGCCGTCATCATCATCCTGATCCTGCTGCTGACCTAGCGCAGGATGCGATGAAGGGGCCCGCCGGTTCTCCGGCGGGCCCCTTCATGTGCGCTGTGGGACGACTTGTGTCCGGCTATGGACGCAAGTCGTCCCACAAGGGTCTAGATGTCGTAGAAGAGGTGGAACTCGTAGGGGTGCGGGCGCAGGCGGATCTGGGACACCTCGCGGTTCATCTTGTAGTCGATCCAGGTGTCGATCAGGTCCTGCGTGAACACGCCGCCCTCGAGCAGGAACTCGTGGTCGCCGCGCAGCGCCTCCAGGGCCTCCTCCAGGCTCGCCGGCACGCCGGGCAGGGACTCCAGCTCCTCGCGCGGCAGCTCGTAGATGTCCTTGTCCACCGGGTCCGGCGGCTCGATCTTGTTGCGCACGCCGTCCAGGCCCGCCATGAGCAGCGCCGAGAACGCGAGGTAGGGGTTGCAGGACGGGTCCGGCACCCGGTACTCCACGCGCTTGGCCTTCGGCGAGTTGCTGACCAGCGGGATGCGGCACGCGGCCGAGCGGTTGCGCTGGCTGTAGACCAGGTTCACCGGCGCCTCGAAGCCCGGCACCAGACGGCGGTAGCTGTTGGTGGTCGGGTTGGTGAACGCGGTCAGCGCCGGCGCGTGGGCCAGCAGGCCCCCGATGTACCAGCGCGCGGTGTCGGAGAGCTGCGCGTAGCCGTTCTCGTCGAAGAACAGCGGGTCGCCGCCGTTCCACAGCGACTGGTGGGTGTGCATGCCGGAGCCGTTGTCACCGAAGATCGGCTTGGGCATGAACGTCACCGTGCGGCCCGCCGCGGCGGCCGTGGACTTGATGATGTACTTGAACGTCATCATCTTGTCCGCGGTGCGCAGCAGCGTGTCGAACTTGATGTCGATCTCGGCCTGGCCGGCGGTGCCGACCTCGTGGTGCTGCAGCTCCACCTCGATGCCGGCCCGCTCCAGGTGCAGGACCATCTGGGACCGCAGGTCCTGGAAGTGGTCCATCGGCGGCACCGGGAAGTAGCCCTCCTTGTGGCGCGGCTTGTAGCCCAGGTTGGGGCCCTCGGCGCGACCGGAGTTCCACGCGCCCTCGATCGAGTCGACGTGGTAGTAGGACTCGTGCGCGTTGGTGTCGAAGCGCACCTCGTCGAAGATGAAGAACTCCGCCTCGGGGCCGAAGTAGGCCGTGTCGGCGATGCCGGTGCCCTTGAGGTACGCCTCCGCCTTGGTGGCGACGTAGCGCGGGTCGCGGCTGTAGCTCTCGCCCGTGAGCGGGTCGCGCACGAAGCAGTGGATGTTCAGCGTCTTGTGCTGGCGGAACTCGTCCACGTACGTCGTGGTCGCGTCCGGCACCAGGAGCATGTCGGACTCCTGGATCTCCTGGAAGCCGCGGATCGACGAGCCGTCGAAGCCGAGGCCCTCCTCGAACACGCTCTCGTCCAGCACGCGTGCCGGGATGGTGTAGTGCTGCATCAGGCCCGGCAGGTCGCAGAACCGGAAGTCGACGAACTCGATGCCCTCGTCCGCGATCTGCTTGATGACGTCCTTTGGAGTCCCCAACGTTGCTCCTTTCGTGATTCACGCTGCGTGCCGTACCCGGTTGGCAGGTCCGGCGCTCGGGTGGTTCGCCCCCCGAGTGGCGTCCGGGGCCGACAGGCGGCCCCAGTCGACCACTGTTGGGGCCAGGGGGCGAACCGCCCCAGCGCCGCGTCTGCCGTTTCGGTGGCAGCACCGTAGGCAGGGGGGGTGTCGCCGCCGTTGCTCGAATGTTTCCAGGCTGTTAAATGCCCGTTCCCGCCTCCTCGCCCGGGTTGCGGATCCACACGGTGCGCTGGGGGAAGGGGATCTCGATGCCGGCCTCGTCGAAGGCCTCCTTGAGCCGCCGGCGCAGCTCGCGGCTGACGTTCCACTGCTCCAGCGGCACGGTCTGCACCACCAGGCGGATGGTCAGCTGCGACTCGCCCCACTGCTCCAGGCCCCACACCTCCGGCTCGCTGAGGATCAGCGGCGCCCACTCCGGGTCCTCGGCCATGGCGTTCGCGGTGGCTTGGATGACGCGCGTCGCGAGGTCGAGGTCGGTGTCGTAGGCCACGCCGATGTCCAGCAGCGCCCGCGACCACTGGTGGCTCATGTTGCCGACGCGCTTGATCTCGCCGTTGGGCACGTACCAGACCGTGCCGTCCACGGAGCGCAGGCGCGTGGTGCGCAGGCTCACCGACTCCACGATCCCGGTGGCCTCGCCCGCGTTGATCACGTCGCCGACCCCGTACTGGTCCTCCAGCAGCATGAAGATGCCCGACAGGAAGTCGCGCACGAGGTTCTGCGCGCCGAAGCCCAGCGCCACGCCGGCGATGCCGGCGCCGGCGATGAGCGGGCCCAGGTTGATGTTGAACGCGCCCAGCACGGTGATCCCCGCGGTGATCCAGATGGCCACCACCGCGAAGCTGCGGATCACGCCGGTGATCGTGCGCGCGCGCATCTGCGCGCGCTGGAGGTTGATCGGCGCCGTGTCCGCCAGCGGCGACATCACCTTCACCAGGCGGCCGGAGTCCATGCCCTCCCGGGTCACCCGCTCCGCGAAGCGCTTCAGCGCCCGGCGCACCAGCCGCGTGGCGAACCACGCCAGCACCAGGACGAAGACCACCTTGAAGATCGTCCCAGAGGCCAGTGCCAGCCAGCGCAGCTGCGTCCACTCGAAGACCTGCTGGCACACGAAGTTCGGCTCGAAGCCGTCCGGCGGGTTGGCCGGGGTGCAGGCGGCCTGTGCCTCCGGCGAGAAGGCGGAGGCCTGAGCGAGCGTGAACGTGGTGAGTGACTGCGTCAGCAGAAGGCGCATGGGTCAGGTCATACCAGACGCCACCGCGCCCCACACGCCCGCGGCCTCGGCCTGGCGACCGGCACGGTAGGAGGAGCGCACCAGCGGACCTGACTCCACGTGGGCGAAGCCCATCTCGGCGCCCGCCTGCCGGTAGCGGTCGAACTCCTCCGGCGGCGCGTAGCGCTGCAGCGCGGCGTGCGTGTGCGTGGGCGGCAGGTATTGGCCGATCGTGAGGATCTCCACGCCCGCCGCGCGCAGGTCGCGCATCGACGCCAGCACCTCCTGCTCCGTCTCGCCCAGGCCCAGCATCAGGTTGGACTTCACGGCGCTGCCCGGCGGCAGCAGCCGGCGCATCAGCGCCAGGACCTCCAGCGTGCGGTCGTAGCGGAAGCCGCGGCGGATGTGCTTGAAGCGGCTGCGCACGGTCTCGAGGTTGTGCGCCAGCACCTCCGGCGCCTCGTCGGTGATCTTGCGGATGTGCTCCTGGACGCCGCCGAAGTCGGGGACCAGCAGTTCCACGCCGCAGCCGGGCACCAGCGCGCGGATCTGGCGCAGCGTCTCGGCGTACAGCCAGGCGCCGCCGTCGGACAGGTCGTCGCGCGCGACGCCGGTCACCACGGCGAAGCGCAGCCCCATGGCGCGCACCGCCTCGGCGACGCGCAGCGGCTCGTGGCGGTCGAGCATCCCCGGCTTGCCCGTGGCGATGGCGCAGAAGCCGCACGCGCGCGTGCACTGGTCGCCGCCGATGAGGAACGTGGCCTCGCGCGCCTCCCAGCACTCGTGGATGTTGGGGCAGGCCGCCTCCTCGCACACGGTGTGCAGGGTCAGCCCGCGCATCGTCTCCTTGATGTCGCGGTAGCCGGGGCCCGCCAGCGGGACGTGCTGGCGCAGCCACTCGGGCTTGCGCTGGGGCACCTGCGGCACGCCCACGAGCGTGAGCCGTGTGGCGCCTTCGGGGATGAGCGTGGTCACTGGCCTCGCCTCGTCAGATCCTCACCGGGTCCATGCC
>DATMKC010000131.1:0-3576 GCA_035553555.1 Egibacteraceae bacterium
CGGCGGCGGCGGGGCGGGCCTCGGCGACGTGCTGGGCGAGGTGGCCGCGCTGGGGATGTTCGCGGCGGTGCTGCTGCCGCTGGCGGTGTGGCGCCTCGCGCGCACCGGCTGAAGTGCCCCGCTCCGGGACGACTTGTGTCCCATAGCGGCCACAAGTAGTCCCGCAGCGAAGAGGGCGGCGGCGGTGGCGGTACGCTGCGGGCATGGCCATCAACGCCTATGCCCGCTCGGCCGCGGACGCGGTCCTGCGCCCCGTCGTGGCGGGCCTGGTCCGCGTCGGCGCCACCGCCGACGCCATGACCGTGCTGGGACTGCTCACCGTGCTCATCGGCGCCGGCCTCGTCGCGGCGGGGCAGCGCCAGGCCGGTGCGCTCGTCGTGCTCGCCGGCGCGCTGCTGGACGCCCTGGACGGCGGCGTCGCGCGCGCCCGCGGCACGCAGCGCCCGTTCGGCGCGTTCCTGGACAGCGTCACCGACCGCGTCGCCGACGTCGCCGTGTTCGGCGCCGTCGCGTGGCTGGTCCGCGACGACGCCGTGCTGTTCACCGTGACGCTGGTCGCCCTGGGCGCCGCCCAGGTCACCAGCTACATGCGCGCGAAGGCCGAGTCGCTCGGGTGGCACGCCACCGTCGGGGTGGTCGAGCGCGCCGAGCGCCTGGGCATCCTGCTGCTCGGCATCTTCTTCGCGCCGCTGCTCGTGCCGGCCGTGTGGCTGCTCGCGGTCGGCGGCGTCGTCACCATCGCGCAGCGCTTCGCCACGGTGGCCCGCCAGGCGCGCGAGCCGGGACCGGCGGGGGGCGCGTGAGCTACCGAGGCACCGGGGTCCCCGGCGTGCCGGTGGACCGCAATCCCGGCGCGGCGGACCGCATCCCGCCCGACCCCCGTCCGGAGCCGCTGAGGCTGCGGCTGACCGGCTGGCTGTACGTGGCCGTGTGGGAGGCCGCGCGCCGGCTGCCGGAGTCGTGGGCGCACGCGCTGGCGCAGGCCGCCGCGCGCTGGATGCTGCGGCGCCGGGGCCCGGCCCAGGAGCGGCTGCGCCGCAACCTCGCGCGCGTGGTCCCCGCCGACGAGCTCGACGACACGGTGGCCGAGGCGTTCCGTTCCTACGCCCGCTACTGGGTGGAGGCGTTCCGCGCCGCTGACCTGTCCGCTCACGACGTCGACCGGCGCACCACCAGCACCGGCTTCGACAAGCTCGACGCGGTGCTGGAGCAGGGCCGCGGCGCCATCGTGCTGCTGGCGCACCACGGCTCCTGGGACGTGGCGGCGCAGTGGGGCGAGACGCACGGCTACCACCTCGCCGTGGTCGCGGAGCTGCTGCGCCCCCGCGCGGTGTTCCGCCGCTTCGTGCGGCTGCGCGAGGCGATCGGCCTGGAGGTGGTGCCGCTGCGGCGCGGCGACGACATGGTCGGCCGCCTCACGGAGGTGCTGGCCGCCAACCACATGGTGGGCCTGCTGTCGGAGCGCGACCTCACCGGCAAGGGGCCGGTCGTCGACTTCTTCGGCGAGCCGGCGCGCGTGCCGCCGGGGCCCGTCGTGCTCAGCCAGCGCACCGGCGTGCCGATCGTGCCGGCCGTGCTGCTGCAGAGGCCGGGCCTGCGCTGGCACTTCGAGATCCTGGACCCGTTCGACGTGGAGGGCATGACGGTGGCGGAGGGCTGCCAGCGCCTGGCGCACGCCCTGGAGGACATCATCCGCACCGACCCCGCCCAGTGGCACGCGTTCCAGCCGGTGTGGCTGGCGGACCTGCCCCCTCGGCATGGGCCGGACAAGCGCGGCGACTGGCGGCCGCCCGACGGCGCGAGCGGGGCGGCGTCGTGAAGATCGCCCTGGTCTGCCCGTACGACTGGTCGCGCCACGGCGGCGTGCAGGCGCACATCGCCGCGCTGCGCGCGCACCTGGGCGCCGACCACGAGGTGCGCGTGTTCGCCCCCGCGTCGCAGCCGGTGCGCGACCGCGACGTCGTGGTGGTCGGGCGGCCGCTGCCGATCCGCTACAACCGCTCGGTGGCGCCCGTGGCGCTGTCGCCGCTGGCCGCCCGCCGCGTCGTGCGCGCGCTGCGGGAGTTCTCGCCGCACGTCACCCACGTCCACGAGCCGCTGTCGCCGGTGGTCTCGGCGGCCGCCGCGGCGTTCGGCCCGCGGCCGATCGTCGGCACGTTCCACGCGTGGAGCTCCTCGGACCGGCTGTACCGCGCGGCGGCCCCGGCGGTGCGCCGCGTCGCCGAGCGGCTGTCGGTGCGCATCGCGGTGTCCCCGGCGGCGCAGTCCTACGCCGGCCAGGCGCTGGGCCTGCCGCTGGGCGCGTTCCGGCTGGTGCCCAACGGCGTGGCCACGGCCAACTACCGCGACGCGACGCCCATCCCGGAGCTGGTCGACCCGGAGCGGCCGCTGCTGCTGTTCGTCGGCCGCCTGGAGCCGCGCAAGGGCCTGGACGTGCTGGTGCGCGCGTACCTGCGCCTGCGCGCGTCGCGCCCGCGGCTGCGCCTGTGCGTGGTGGGGGAGGGCCCGGACCGCCAGCGCTGCCAGGAGATGATCCCCGACTCGGTGCGCCCTGACGTGCTGTTCGTCGGCGCGGTGAGCGAGGAGGAGAAGCCGCGCTACCACGCCAGCGCGGACCTCTACGTCGCCCCGAACACCGGCGGGGAGAGCTTCGGCATCGTCCTGCTGGAGGGCATGGCGGCGGGCCTGCCGGTGGTGGCCTCCGACATCCCCGGCTTCCGCACGGTGCTCAAGGACGGCCGGCAGGGGCGCCTGGTGGGCCCCAGCGACGCGTTCGCGCTGGCGGAGGCGATCGACACGCTGCTGTCCAACGACAAGCTGCGCCTGGCGATGGCCGCCGAGGGCCGCCGCACCGCCGCCGAGTACGACTGGGGCGTGGTCAGCGCCCGCATCCTGGAGCTGTACCGCGAGGCGATGACCGGCGCGTAGGGCGCGCCGGGCGCCCCGCCGGGCCGCCGGCACGGCCCCCCTGACCGGACGGCCGGGCCTGCCCCCCGGTGCCCCGGCCGTACACTCGCTCGGCAAGCCGGTCGGACCCCAACCCCCGCAAGGAGTGCTTCACCGTGCGCCGAATGCTGGTCGCGCTGTTCGCCGTCGCCCTCACGCTGACCGCCTGTGGCGGCGGCGAGCCGGAGCCGGAGCCCACGCCGTCGGAGACCGAGCCGACGCCCTCGCCGACACCCGAGCCGGAGCTCGCGCCCCTGACCGGCGAGGAGGTCGAGTCCACGGGCATCCTGGACCGCCCCGTGGTGGCCGTGAAGATCGACAACGCCTCGCCCGCGCGGCCGCAGGCCGGCCTGGGCGCCGCCGACGTGGTGTTCGAGGAGCTCGTGGAGGGCGGCTACACCCGCTTCCTGGCGCTGTACCAGTCCCAGGCGCCGGAGACGGCCGGGCCGGTGCGCTCCGGCCGCGACGTCGAGGCGGACCTGCTGCCGCCGTACCAGCCGCTGTTCGTGATCTCCGGAGCCGCCGAGCCGACGTACGCGGTGCTGCGCGGCGCGGGCCTGAAGATCCGCGAGGAGGGCCAGCCGGAGGACGCCTTCCAGCGCGCGTCGGACCGCAAGCGCCCCTACAACC
>DATMKC010000132.1:0-3026 GCA_035553555.1 Egibacteraceae bacterium
CCTTGATCGGCCATTCCAGGGCGGGCCGCACGACCCCCACGGAGAACCCGGCGCCGCTGCCGGCCGCGGTGCTCTCGAACAGCGCCAGGCGCATGTCATAGCCGTAGAACAGCCCGAGCAGGCCGCCGAGCAGGTACATCAGCACGAACAGCACCAGCAGCATCGACGCCTGCCGCACCTGCTCGGCGCGGAGAATGCGCTTGGTGGTGGAGTGGAAGGTCTCCACCACGGCGGCGTGCTCGGGCAGCAGGACCCGGCGGATGTCCGCGCGCAGGCCTTTGAGCACCACGCCGACGCGGATCGCCTTGATGCCCGCGGCCGTGGACCCAGCCATGCCGCCGATCGCCATCGCGGTCACCAGCATCGCCGGCGCGAGCATGCCCCAGTCGGTCAGGAACAGCCGCCCGGGCACCGTCCCCAGGCCGGTCGAGGTGTGGCCGCTGACGATCTGGAAGAAGCCGTGGCGGAACAGCTCGCTCCAGTGCTCGAACGTGCCCGTGCGCGCAAGGCCGATGAGCGCGAACGTGAACAGCATGAGGATGGACAGCGCCATCGTCCGCGTCTCGATGTTGCGATAGAGCTCGCTCTGGCGGCCGCGCCACAGCTGATAGTGAAGGGCGAAGCTGAACGCGCCGGCGAGCATGAGCACGATCAGCACGAGCTCCACCGCGGGCGAGCGGTAGAAGGCGGCGCTCGACGACATCACCGCGAAGCCGCCGGTGTCGAACGAAGCCATGAACGCCGACGCGGCGTGATACAGCGCGGACAGCGGCTGGAGGCCGGCGAACAGCATCGCCACCCACAGCAGCGTCGTCCCCAGCAAGCCGTAGACCAGCGCCACCTTCCAGATGAAGCGGGCAGTGGAGATGACGTTCGGCACGATCTTCTCCTCGCGCCCCTCGCCGGTGTACAGGGAACCGACGTGCCCCCCGCCGGCCGCGAAGATCGTCAGCACCACGATCACGATGCCCTGCCCGCCCAGGAAGTGCGTGAGATGCCGCCAGAGGTTCACGCTGACGCTCATGTGGTCCAGGTCGTTGGCCAGCGTGAGCCCGATCGTGGCGAACCCGCTCATGGCCTCGAAGTAGGCGTCGAGGAAGGACGCGTAGTGGCCGGAGAGGATGAACGGGATGGCGGCCGGCAGCGGGGCGACGAGCCATGCCAGCGCCACGGTGGCCAGGCCGTGCGTGGTGCGCAGGGGCGCGCGCGTGCGCAGGAGCAACGTGCCCAGCGAGCCGGCGATCAGAGCCACCGAGGCGCCGATGAGGAAGCCGAAGCCGTCGCTGTGCTCGCCCAGGGCGAAGGCCAGCACCGTGGGGACGAGCATGGCCAGGCCCACGCCGCCCACCACCCGGCCGGTGTAGAAGCCGATCAGGCGGAAGTCCGTGCGGTCCGGACGGAACAGCACGCCGCTACACCAGCCAGGCGACGACGCCGGCGATGGCCGCGGCCGCCAGCGCCAGCCCCAGCGTGGCGAGCGTGACCGCGAGGATGCCCTGGGTGCCGCCGGACAGCGGGTTGCCTTCGAACTCGGCGCGGCCGCCGCGCGCCGGCTCGCCCGGCCCGGGGGGGTGCGGGGGGTTGGCCGTCATCGGCGCTCGTCCTCGCCCAGCACGGCGGCGCGCAGCGCCTCCTCCAGCTCCGGGGCGGTCAGGGCGATGACCTGGTCGCCGGCCAGCAGCGGGGTCTCGCCGCGCGGGATGATGGTCTGCTCGTCGCGGAAGATGCACACGAGGACGGACTGCTTCGGCAGATGCAGCTCGCTCACCAGCCGCGGCCTGCCGGGCGCGTCGTCGGGGATGTCCAGCTCCACCAGGTTGACCTTGCCGCCGCGCAGCGTGGTCAGGTGGATGAGCTCGCCGACGGTGACCTCCTCGCGGATCAGCCGGGAGATCAGCGTGGTGGTGGAGACGGCCTCGATGCCCAGCCGCTCGAAGATCTCCTCGTTGCGCGGGGTGTTGACCCGGGCGATCGCGCGCGGCACCCCGAACGTGGTGAGCGCGAGCTGGCAGGACACGAAGTTGTCGTCGTCGTCGCCGGTCGTGGCGGCGAACACGTCGGCGCGCTCGGGCCGCGCCTGCTCCAGGTAGCGCACGTCGCAGGCGTCGCCATGGATGACCAGCAGGTCGTGGTCGCGCAGCAGCTGCTCGCAGCGGTGCTCCACCTTCTCGATGATGGCCACGTCGTGGCCCTCCTCGATGAGGTCGTGCGCGATGGCGCGCCCCACCTTGCCGCCTCCGGCGATCACCACGTACATGTCAGGCGCCTCCGGCCAGCGGGTGCTCGGCGAACTTGCCGAGGTGCCGGTAGGCGCCCTGGCTGACCGCGGCCACCACGATGTCGTCCTCGCGCACGCGGTCGTCCTGGCGCGGGATGCGCACGCGCACCCCGCTGCGGAACGCCGCCACGCGCACGCCCCCGCCGGCCTCCAGCTCGGCGATCGTCGCGCCGTGGCCATCGCGGTGCACGCGCATCTCGACCACCTGGATGTCGCTGTCCTCGAAGGCGATGTGGTGCGGGAACGTGCCCGCGCGGATCTCGTTGAGGATCGCCTTGGCCACCAGCCGCGTGCCCGACACGTAGTGCACGCCCATCTTCTTGTAGGACGCCTCGCGCTGCGGGTTGAACAGCCGCGCGACCGTGTTGCGCAGGCCGAACAGCTCCGTGGCGATCTGCACGCACATCAGGTTCGCGTTGTCCAGGTCCGTCACGGCGATCAGCGCGTCCGAGCCCTGGATGCCGGCGCGCACCAGGACGTCCTTGTCGGTGATGTCGCCGACCAGGGTCTCGCCGTTGAACCCGCCGCCCAGGCGGTCGAACGAGGAGTCCCGGGCGTCCACGATCACGACGTCGTGGCCGTCGGCGGACAGGCGCTCGGCCAGCTCGGCGCCGACGCGCCCGCAGCCGCCGATGATGATGTGCACGCCTTGCCCTCCTGTCGCGGCGACCGGGTCGGTCGACCGGCCAGTATGCCCCGGAGCCGTTGCCAGCGCGGCCGGATGCCGCGTCCCGGGGCGTCCCTATAC
>DATMKC010000133.1:0-2790 GCA_035553555.1 Egibacteraceae bacterium
CGTAGGCGTGCGCGGCCGCGGCGCCCTGGGCGGCGGCCGCGGCGAGCGCGGCCGTTCCGGCGCCGGCCAGCACGGACCTGGCGCGCAGCGGCAGGACGGCCGCGGGCGCCAATGCCAGCGCGGCGGCGAGCCCGGCGCCGAGGGCCAGGACCGCCAGGGACGCCAGCAGGGACGAGCCGTCCACGGCCGGCCACTGGCCGCCCAGGAGGGTCCGCGTGCCGGCGCCCGGGCCCGGCGGGGCCAGCAGCGCGGCCACGCCGAGCAGGCCCGCGAGGGTGACGAGGTCGCCGCCCACGGGCACCTCCCGGTCGGGCCTCGGGGGCGCGTGGCCGGCCTGGTGGAGGGCCGCGCCGCAGAGTGCGCCGGCCGCGGCGGCCGCCATCCAGGTCAGAAGCGCGGGCGCCTGCGCGAACTGGAGCGCGACGCCGCTGCCGACGCCGGCGACCGCGCCCACGCTAAGGTGCGGTATGGCGCCCGGGCGGATGCCCCGGCTCCACGAGCCGGCCACTGCCAGGACGCCGCCCAGTGCGGCCGCGGCGCTGAGCAGGGCGGTGAGCGACGTCATGGGAAGCGCATCGTAGAGGGCAACGGTTCGACACCCATGGAGGGGGGAACGATTCACCCATCGTGAGTACTCGGACACTCCCTGCGCTTGTGCCTGTCCGCGACGGTTCCGCGACGACCGGGAACCGTCGCGCCCGTGTGTGGCGCCGCCTCGCCCTGCTGGCCACGACCCTGCTGGCGGTCACGCTCGCGCTCGCCCTGGGCGCGGCGACGGTCGTGCCCGCCCTGGCGCGCAGCGTCGCGGCGATGTCGGGCCTGAAGGTCACCATGCCGACCGCCGCGGACCTGAGCCTGGCCGCCCTGGAGGAGCGCTCCGTGGTGTACGCCGCGGACGGTTCGGTGCTGGCCGTGCTGCACGACGAGGTGGACCGCCGCATCGTGCCCCTGGAGGAGATCCCCGAGCACGTCCGCGACGCGGTCATCACGGCGGAGGACCAGAAGTTCTGGGAGCACGGCGGCTATGACGTCGAGGGCATCGCGCGCGCCGCGATCGCCAACGCCAAGGCGCGCGACGTGCTGCAGGGCGGCTCCACGATCACCCAGCAGCTCGCCAAGAGCCTGGTCGGCAACCAGCGCACGCTGGAGCGCAAGCTCAGCGAGCTGACCTACGCGGTCGCCCTGGAGAGCCGCTACACCAAGGAGGAGCTGCTCGAGCGCTACCTCAACCAGGTGTACCTGGGCGCGGGCGCGTACGGCGTGGCGGCGGCCGCCGAGGAGTACTTCCACAAGCAGCCGTCGGAGCTCACGCCGGCGGAGGGCGCGATGCTGGCGGCCGTGATCCGCTCGCCGTCGCGCCTGGACCCGCGCCGCAACGGCGCGCGGGTCAAGGTCCGCCGGGACGCGGTGCTGCGCGCGATGGCCGGCAACGGCCTGCTGCACGGCGCGGAGGCGCAGGCCGCGCTGTCCTCCCCGCTGGGCGTCCTGCCGCACCGCCCGTCGGAGGTGCGCGAGCCGTACTTCGTGGAGGCGATGAAGCGCGAGTTCTTCGCCAACCCGGCGTTCGGCGCCACCCGCGAGGAGCGCATCAACCTGCTGTTCTCCGGCGGCTTGCAGATCCAGACGACGCTGCGCCCGGAGCTGCAGGCGGCCGCCGAGGAGGTCATCGGGCAGTTCTTCCCCGAGCCGGGCGGGCCCACGGCCGCCATCGCGACGGTGGACCCGCGCGACGGGCGTGTCCTGGCCCTGGCCAGCGGCGTGAAGTTCACCGAGGAGCAGTTCGACCTGGCGGCGCAGGGCAGGCGCCAGCCGGGCTCGTCCTTCAAGCCGTTCGTGCTGGCCGCCGCGCTGGAGTACGGCTTCCCGCTGGACATGCGCCTGCGCGGCGACGGCCCCATCTCGATCGACATGCCCGGGGCGCAGGAGGACTGGGAGGTCGACAACTACGCGGGCTCCAGCTACGGCGACCTGGACCTGCGCTCCGCGCTCACGCGCAGTGTGAACACGGCGTTCGCGCAGCTGGTGATGCTGGTGGGCCCGGCCGCGGCCGCCGACGTCGCCGAGCGCCTGGGCATCAACGTCACCGCGGCGCTGGGCGGGCTGCCCCCCTACCCCGCCATCGCGCTGGGCGGTCTGCAGGTGGGCGTGACGCCGCTGGAGATGGCCTCGGCGT
Source organism: Egibacteraceae bacterium (assembly GCA_035553555.1). Lineage (GTDB taxonomy): Bacteria > Actinomycetota > Nitriliruptoria > Euzebyales > Egibacteraceae > DATMKC01. The sequence continues at coordinate 2,174 of DATMKC010000133.1, forward strand.
ACGGGACGCTGGCGGTGGCCGGGCAGCGCGTGGCGCCCCGCGTGATCGAACGGGTGACCAACCGCGCCGGCGACGTCCTCTGGCAGGCGCGGCCGCGGCCGGAGACGGTCATCGAGCCGGCGGTGGCCGGCACGATGATCGACGTGATGCAGGACGTGGTGCGCCGGGGCACGGGCACGGCGGCGCGCATTCGCGGCTGGGAGCCGGCGGGCAAGACCGGCACCACGCAGAACAACGCCGACGCGTGGTTCATCGGCACCGTCCCGGTGATGTCCACGGCCGTGTGGGTGGGCCACCCGGACGCCCAGATCCCGATGCGCGGCGTGACGGGCGGCTCACTGACGGCGCGCATCTGGCAGCGCTTCATGGCGCAGGCGCTGGAGGGCGTGGAGCCGGTGCCGTTCCCGGAGACGCCGCCGCTGTCCAGCGTGCTGGGCAAGGGCAACACGCAGATTCCGGACGTGGTCGGCATGGAGGCCACCGAGGCGCTGCGCACCCTGGCGCGGGCGGGGCTGGTCGGCACCGTGCGCAGCGTGGACACCACGCGCACGCCCGGCTCGGTGCTGTGGCAGAGCCCGCGCGACGGGCGCACGGCCCGCCGCGGCTCGACCGTGACC
>DATMKC010000134.1:0-17463 GCA_035553555.1 Egibacteraceae bacterium
GCGGCGTTCTACCTGAACGCGCCCGGGTTCAAGCAGGTGGCGCAGAAGGTGTTCCGCTCCGAGGACGGCCGCGAGTTCATGGTGAACTCGATGGTGCTCAACTTCGACCACCGCAAGCTGACCGGCAAGCGCCACCTCGTCGCGGTGGGCCTGCTCGCCAGCTACCCGCTGTGGCTCAAGCTCGGCCGGCGCCTCGGCGCCCGCGCCTGAGGGCGCTCGCGGCGGGGCTCAGGCGTGCGCCGGTTCGGCGACGAGGTGCGTCACCGGCACGGCCGTCAGGCGCTCCAGCCGCGATGGCAGGTCCATGCGCAGCCAGCGTGAGGCCCCGGGTGGCAGCGTGGACACCACGATCTCGTCGTAGTCGCGGCCGCGGAGCGCGTCGCTGACCGCCGCGATGGGATGGGGGTCCGTCACCCAGCCCTCGGCCGAGGCGCCCAGGGCGCGGAAGGCGGCGAGAGTCTCCTCCAGGCGCTCGCGCGCCATGCGGTGCTCTTCGTCCACGTCGCTGACCCAGTGTCCCGGCAGCGGCGTCGCGGGGACGACGATGTCGAAGTGGCAGGTACCGGCTCCCAGGCAGTCCGTGACGAACTGGCTCAGGTGCGGGCCGGGCAGAGTCCGGTTGGCGACCACGAGGTAGCGTCGCATCTGACGCCTCCTTGTCGGTGGGGATCCCACCGTACGCCCGCGCGGTCCCGGCGTGAAGATCGAACGGCGGTGTCAGCGGCCCATGGCGGCGACCAGGTCGCCGCGCGTGACGATGCCCACGACGCGGCCGGTGTGGTCGATGACGGGGACCCGCGACACCCCCTTCTCGACCATGATCGTCGCGACGTCCTCCACCAGCGCCTCGTCGGTCACCGACGGCGAGGGCGTGCGCATCACGTCCCCCACGGTGCGCGCCAGCGCGTGGCGCAGTTCCTCCTCGTAGCGCCGCTGCTCGCCCGGCATCGTGAGGTAGGCGCCGAACAGTTCCACCACGGTGGGCGCGTGCAGGCGGGCGTCGGCGACCAGCAGGTCGCTGTCGTCCAGCAGTCCCGTGAGCATGCCGTCGGCGTCCACCACCGGGGCGCCGCTGATGTTGCGGCCGGCGAGCAGCCGCACGACATCCTCCAGGCTGTCCTGCGGGCGCACGGTGAGGACGTCGCGGCTCATGACTTGGGTGACGGGAAGGTCTCTGGGCATGACTGCATCCTAGGCCTCCGCCCCTGCTGCGGGTCGGGAACGCTCAGGCGCACTCGCCGCGGCCGAGGATGACCTCGAACTGGCGGCTCATGCCCCAGTCGGCGTAGAAGCTCGGGTCCTCGTCCATCGCGGGCATGGTGTCGTGGGGCTTCAGCGCCGCCTTCAGCTCGTCCGGCGTGATGCGGGCCACCCAGTCGGCGAAGGACTCGCCGGAGTCGCGCTCGGCGGCGTAACGGCCGAGGATCTCCACCGCCACCTCGGGGGCCTTCTTGGCCGGCACCTTGGCGACGTAGTGGCCGAACTTCACCCCGCCCGCGTCCAGGCGGGCGCCCACGTAGATGCGGTAGCCGGGCGCCTCGTTGCCGTTGGCGTCGCGGCGCGCCATGCCGGCGAAGCCGAGGTCGGCCGAGGTGTGCTGCCCGCAGGCGTTGGGGCAGCCGGAGATGTTGATGCGCAGGTTCTCGATCTCGTCCAGGCCCGCGGCGACCAGCGCGTCGGTGACCGCGTCGCCCAGCCCGCGCGAGGCGGTGATCGCCAGGTTGCAGGTCTCCGCGCCGGGGCAGCTCACCACGTCGCCGGACTTCTCGGCGCGCGCCAGGTCCATGCCGCCGTCGCGCAGCACCGCGTACAGGTCCGACAGGTCCTGCGCGGTCAGGTTGGTGAACAGCAGGTTCTGGCGGATGGTCGCGCGCAGCTCCACCTGCGGACCCAGCTCGCGCCACACCTTGGCGAGCATGCGGAACTGGTCCACGGTCACGTCGCCGAGGTGGAACGTCACGAAGGCGCCGAAGCGGGGGTCGTCCGCGGACGGGCCCTCGTGCGCGAACACGTTCACGTCCCGCCACTGGCGGAACGCCACCGCCGCCTCCGGGTCCAGCACGTCGGTGGGCTCCGGCCGCCGGGACAGCACCGGCGCCGGCTCGCGCCGCGGCAGCACCAGCGGCGGGTAGGACAGCTCGGCCTCCAGGCGCTCGCGGCGCGTGAAGACCTCCTCCCGGAACTTTTCGATGCCCCACTTGTTGAGCAGGAACTTCATCCGGGCGCGCACGCGGTTGCGGCGCTCGCCGTGCTCGTTGAAGACCTCCAGGATCGCCTCCACCGTCGGCAGGAAGCGGTCGGCGGGCGTGAACGGCTCCAGCAGGTCCGCCTCCCGCGGCGTGGAGCCCAGGCCGCCCCCGACGAACACCTGGAAGCCGGTGGTGCCGTCCGGCCCCACGGTGCCCAGCGCGCCGACGTCGTGGATGCCGAGCTGCGCGCGGTCCGCGGAGGAGCCGTCGAAGGCGATCTTGAACTTGCGCGGCAGCGCCTGGAACGCGGGGTGGCGCAGGAAGTACTGCACCGTGGTCTCCACGGCGGGGCGCGTGTCCACCAGCTCCGTGGGGTCGATGCCGGCCAGCTCGCTCTGCGTCACGTTGCGGATCGCGTTGCCGCAGGCCTCGCGCGTGGTCATGCCGGCCTCGGCGATGCGGCGCATCACCGCCGGCACGTCGTCCAGCCGCACGAAGTGGAACTGGAAGTTCTGCCGCGTGGTGATGTGGCCGAAGCCGCGGCTCCAGCGCTCGGCCACGTCCGCCAGCGCGTCGAGGTGCTCGGGGGCGAGCGTGCCCCCGGGCACCTTCACGCGGATCATGTGCGTGTCGGACTGGCGGATGCCGTAGCAGCCCATGTGCAGCCGCCGCGTGCGGAAGGTCTCCTCGTCCACGGCGCCCGAGCGGAAGTCCGCGATCAGGCGCTCGAACTCGTCGATCTCGGTGAACTCGGCGTAGGAGGTCATGGGTCCTCACTGGGGGTTCCTGGGTGCCGTGCGGCTGTCCACGAGGATGGGCGCCGGCCGTGCGGGCGGCAACGGACAGCGGCAGGGAAAACACACAAAACCCCCCGTCGGGACAGTGAAAACCCGTCCCGGCGGGCGAGGGACCTCCGCGCCGGGTCGGGTAGGGTGCGGCCGTGGACGTGTGGGAGCGGATCGGCGGCGCGCTCGAGGCGGTGCGCGGGCACAGCGCGTCCCCGCCGGGCGGGCGGCTGGGCGCCGCGCTGGCGCTGCTGCACGACCCCGGCGACGGCGACCTGGAGCTGGTGTTCACCCGCCGCCGCGACGACCTGCGCAGCCACCCCGGCCAGATCTCCTTCCCGGGCGGGCGCGTCGACCCGGGTGAGACGCCGGAGCAGGCCGCCGTGCGGGAGGCGCGGGAGGAGGTGGCGCTCGACCCGTCCACCGTGACGGTGCTCGGCCGCCTGCCCGCGTTCTACATCCCGCCATCGCGCTTCTGGCTGCACGCCGTGCTGGCGCGCTGGGACGCCCCCCACCCGCTGGTCCCCGCCGAGGCCGAGGTCGCCGAGGTGCTGCGCGCGCGCGTGTCGGCCCTGCGCGACCCGTCCGTGTGGCGCTCCGTGGAGCTGTCCAGCGGCGGGCACACCTGGGCCTGGCAGCTCGACGAGCGCCACCTGCTGTGGGGCGCCACCGCCGTGGTGACGTCGGTGATCCTAAGCCTGATCGACCCGGCCTGGTCCGGCGGCATGAGCCCGGCGCACCTGGACGCCGAGCGCATGGTGCGCCCGTGGGAGGGCGCGCCGGCGGCGCGCCCGCAGGCGGCGCGCCTGCACGGCGTGGCGGAGCTGCCGCTCGCCGACGCCGCGGTGCTGCCGCCGGGCGCCCTGCGCGGTGTGCCGGAGGCCGCCGCCCTGGCGGAGGCGTCACGCGCCGTGGCGGCCGCGGCGCAGAACCTGCTGGCGGGCCGCGGCGGGGCGGGCGGCGTGCTGGTCCTGGTCGGCCGGGGCGGCACGGGCGCCATCGGGGCGGCCGCCGCCGCGGCGCTTGCCGCGCACGGCGCGGCCGTCACCGTGGTGACGGCCGGAGACCCCGGGGACCTGCCGGAGGCGACCCGGCGGCACCTGGACGGCCTGGACGCGCGGCCCTTCGACGGGCGCCTGCCGGACGCCGCGCTGGTCGTGGACGCGCTGCTGGGCGGCGGCCTGGAGGAGCGGGTCCGCGAGCCGGCCCTCGGGCCGGTCCTGGCGCTGCGCCACCTTGCCGTGCCCGTCGTCAGCGTCGACGTGCCCAGCGGCGTGCACCCGGACGGCGGGCTGGTCGGCGAGGCGGTCACCGCGGATGTCACCGTGGCGATCGGCGGCGTCCGGCCGGCCGCGTGCATGGCCGGCATCGAGCCGTTCGTGGGCGACCTGTACCTGGCGTCGGGCGGGACGCCGCCGCTGCTGCGGCTGGTGCGCCCGGCGCGCCGCCCCGGCTGGCGGGAGTGACTCCGGGCGTCAGCCGCGCGGGGCCAGTTCCTTCACCACGTCCAGGCCGGGGCCCGGGTCCCGCTCGGCCGCGGGCTCGCGCCGCGGCGGGTCGACCGGCTCGGGCTCGATCACGCCCGGGTCCTCGGTGAAGTCCAGCGGCGTGGGGCCGTCGAACTCCACGAAGCCGCGCCGCGCCAGGCTGGCGACGTCGCTGGCCATGAGCCCGCGCTCGGACATGGTCCACAGGGTGTCGCCCACCACGAGGGCGCGGCGCACCTGCGACCACCACGGGTCGCGCGCGTCCGGCTCGGCGTGGCTGATGCGGCCGGCCTCGCGCAGGCCGCCGTCGACGTGCAGCGCCAGGGCGCCGAAGAAGCCGGCCTCGCGCTGCGCGGACTCGTCCCAGCGGGCGTGCATGTACGGCATGACGGCGCGCCGAGCGGCCGGCCACCACAGGAACGCGCGGTGGTCGTGCTCCACGTCGGTGGACGACTCCGGCTCCAGCGTGAGGTTCGCCACCCGCGCGGGCGCGGCCAGGTCGGACACGTCGAACAGCGACACCTGCACGCCCAGGCGGCGGCCGGTGGACTCGTCGGCGTCCTGGCCCACCCCCAGCAGCAGCCCGTCGCCGACGGGGTGGAGGTAGGAGGAGAAGCCGGGCACCTTGAGCTCGCCGAGCACCTTGGGGGCGGCCGGGTCCGACAGGTCCAGCGTGTACAGGGGGTCGGTCTGGCGGAACGTCACCACGAAGCCGTAGTCGCCGAAGTAGCGCACGGCGTAGATGCGCTCGCCCTTGCCCAGGCCCCCGGCGCGGCCGACCTCGACCAGCCGCGCGCCGTCGCGCCGCAGGACGTGCACGGCGCTCTCGCTGTCGGCGCTGTCCGGGCCGGACTGGCCGGTGGTCGCCGCCACACGCAGGTGGCCCTCGTGGAACGACAGCGCCCACTGGTTGAGCAGGTGCCCGGGCACGCTGCCCGAGGCGGTGTAGACGGGCCGGCGCGGGTCGCTGGTGTCGAACTCGTGGATGTCGGCGGTCATCGCCTGCTCGTAGCGGTTCATCGCCACGTACAGCCGGTCCGGTGTGGCGTACACCGTGTCGCCGTCGCCCAGGACGCTGGCCGTGCCGGTGGGGGCGAGGGCTTGCGCGCCGTCGCCGTCCAGGGGCAGGGCCAGCACGGACAGCATGCCGAAGCCGCGGAACTGCTCGGGGTGGCGCACGTCGGCGCAGTCCACCAGCGGCGCCTCGCGCACGGTGTCGCCCCCGGCGTCGCGCACGGCGTAGCCCGGCAGCCAGTCGGCCGCCTGCGAGGTCCGCACGATCTCGCGGTTGCGCTCCTCGGCCTGCGACTCCAGCGCGCGCATCTGCGCGGCGTCGGCCTCCGGGCCGGGCTGGGGGAGCGTCAGCGCCGGCTGGGGCTGGGAGCGCAGCACCAGGCGCACCACGCCGTCGACGAGGCGGGAGGACGCGAGCTGGCCGTCCAGGCGCACACTGCCGAGCTGCTCGGGCGCACCCGGGTCGGAGACGTCGTACAGGACCAGGTCCACCTTGGGCGCGCCCGCAGGCATGATCGCCATGTCGCTGGTCGCGAAGCGGTCCTCGGCGGGGCGCGACGCCGCCGGGTCGGCAGGCTGGTCGACCGGTTCGCCCGGCGCCATGGCCTCGTGGACGTTCGCGGTCACCAGCAGCCGGTCGCCGTGCAGCAGCAGCTGGTGGTCCCAGCCGTCCGGCAGCGGCACGGTCGCGGCGACGCGCGCGCCGCCGGCCAGGTCGACGAGCTGGAGGCGGCCGCGCGCGATCGCGGCCAGGACCCGCCCGTCGGTCTTCACCACGTCCGGCTCGTCGACGCCGCCCTCCTGGACGTTGGTGCCGGAGACCTCCACCACGCCCGCGTCGTCCTGGGTCATCTCCTGGGGCATCGGCATCGGCTCGGAGCCAGCCGTGGAGCCGCCGCCGGCTTCGCCGCCCATCGCGGCGGGCGCGCCCGCCGCCGTGTCCATGGCCGCCTCCTCGCGCATGGCCACGGCGCCCCCGCCCATGAACTGCTCGCCGCCGCCCAGGCCGTAGGCGCTCACCTGCGCCAGCGCCTCGCCGCGCACGGTGTCCAGGAACGCGTCGCAGTCGTCGAACGGCTCCAGCGACGAGGCCAGCGTCACGTCCAGCACCTCGGTGCCGGTGCCGGTGCCGGCGCCGCGGCCGCGATCGGGCGCGGGCACGGGTGGGCGCCACGCCTCGGCCACGGCGAACGCCGCGACCAGCACCAGCGCGAACCCTGCGGCGGTGATCCGGAAACGGCCCATCTCGTTCCTCCTCGCGGCCGGGTCATGTCACGGCCATGGTGGTGTGACGCCGCACCGCACCCGGCGGTTCCACGGTTGTGGGCCGGAAGTCCCGCAATGCCCGGGCCCTGCGCGGGTGGGCCCCGCGCGCCGCGGGCGGACCATGGGCTCATGGCATCGGTCCAGGTGGCGACGCGCTTCTTCGCCCTGCTGGCATCGGCCTGCGCGCTGTTCGTCGTCGCCGCGGCGGCGCTGGGGCTCGCCTCCGCCGCGGGGCACGAGCGCGCCCGCCGCGTTCGCGCCGACGTGGCCGACGCGCTGCGGGCACCGGCCATGGCCCTCGTGGCGGCGATCGCGCTCGTCGCCACCGGCGGCAGCCTGTACTACTCGGAGATCGCGGGCTTTCCGCCGTGCCGGCTGTGCTGGCTGCAGCGCGGGGCGATGTACCCCCTGGCGGTCGCGGCGACGGCCGCGGCAGCGGCCGGCGCGGCCGGATGGCGGCGGCCGCTGCGCGTGCTCGCGCTGGCCGGTGCCGCCGTGTCCGCATGGCACGTCGCCGTGGAGCGCTGGCCCGCGCTGGAGGGCGCGGCCTGCGATCCGGCCAACCCGTGCTCGGTCGTCTGGGTGCGCGACCTGGGCGTGTTCGGCATTCCGGCCATGGCGCTGGCCGGCTTCGCCGCCGCCGCCGTCCTGCTGTCGCTTCGACCGCCCGCCCACGGAGGTGCGTCATGACCCTCGCCCCCCTCGCTGCCCGGCGACTGTCCGTTCCGTGGCTGGTCGCCGGCCTGCTCCTCTTCGCGGGACTCGTGGCCCTGCTCACCGCCGGCGGCGACCCCGCGGGGCCATCACAGTTCGGCCCCGTGACGGTCGAGGGGGCCCCGCTGCCCGCGGACGGCTCGGCCGGCATGCCCGCCCCGGCGCTCGTGGGGGTCGACGTGCACCGCGACCCGGTGGAGGTCCGGCCCGGGCGGCCGACGCTGCTGGTCTTCGTGGCGCACTGGTGCGCCCACTGCCAGGCCGAGGTGCCCCGCGTGGTGCGCTGGCACCGGGACGGCGGTGGCGGAGGGCTGCGGCTGGTGGCCGTGTCCACGGCGCAGAGCGCGAGCAAGCCCAACTGGCCCGCCACCCGGTGGCTGGAGGCCGAGGGCTGGCCGGGCGCGCTGCTCCTGGACGACGAGGCGGGGACGGCTGCGCGGGCCTTCGGCGTGACGGCGTTACCCGTTCTTCGTGCTGCTCGACGCGGACGGCATCGTCCTCGCGCGGGCGTCCGGCGAGCTGAGCCCGGAGTCGCTGCACGCGCTGGACGGGCTTGTCTGAGCCTGCGGCGCGGTGCACGCTTGCCGGCATGCTCGGCGAGTTCAAGCAGTTCGTGCTGCGCGGCAACGTGCTCGACCTGGCCGTCGGCGTGGTGCTGGGTGTGGCGTTCAACGCGGTGGTGCAGGCGTTCACCGACGGCGTGCTGATGGCCGCGGTCGCCGCACTGTTCGGTGAGCCGAACTTCGACGCGATCGTCTGGGGCCTGGGCGACGGCGAGCTGCGCGTCGGCGCGCTGCTCACCGCACTGGTGAACCTGCTGCTGGTGGGCCTCGCGCTGTTCGCCGTGGTCAAGGCGGTGAACGCGCTGCGTGATCGCGCCGACCGGGAGGAGTCCGCGGAGCCCGCGGCCAAGCCGGCGCCCAGCGACGAGGCCGTGCTGCTCACCGAGATCCGCGACCTGCTCCGCGACGGCCGCCGCTGAGACGTGGGGGCGGTGGGATTCGAACCCACACCTGTCGCCGTTTTAAGCGGCGTGCCTCTGCCAGTTGGGCCACACCCCCGTGGTCCAGGCCGCCAGCGTAGCTAGAGCACGACCTCGCGGGCGGCCAGCCCGAACTCGTCGGGCAGCGCGCCGGACGCCTCCGACACCGCGTAGCGGTCACGCCCCTCGTCCTTGGCCTGGTACATCGCCAGGTCCGCCGCGCGCAGCAGGTCCGTCTCCGAGTGGCGCCCGCGGAAGCCGTAGGCGATGCCGACGCTGGTCGTGACGTACACCTCCCGGCCGTCCAGCAGCAGCGGCCGGTTCATCGCGTGGATGACCCGGCGCGCCGTCGCCTCGGCCTGCGTCTCGTCCTGGATGGCGCCCAGCAGCACCGTGAACTCGTCGCCGCCGAGGCGCGCGACCATGTCCTGCTCCTTGACGCACTGGCGCAGGCGCTCGGCCACGGCGGCCAGCAGCTTGTCGCCGAAGTCGTGGCCGAGCGTGTCGTTGATGGTCTTGAAGCGGTCCAGGTCGCAGAACAGCACCGCGACCAGGCCATCGCCGTGCTCGTCCGGGCCCAGCGGGGCGAGCGAGCCGGTGAGGGCCTCCAGGAACGCCGCGCGGTTCGGCAGGCCGGTCAGGGCGTCGTGGTAGGCCTGGTGCTGCAGCTCCGCCTCGAAGGCGCGGCGCTCGCGGTAGCGCAGCGCGTTGACCAGGGCGGCGCCGGCCTGGCCGGCGAGCAGCTCGAAGCACTCCTGCACGTGCAGGGGGATCTCCATGTCGCCGTGCAGCCCCGCCACGAGCACGGCCGCCATCTCCTCGCCGGACCACACCGGCGCGGCGACGGTGCGCGCGAACGACACCGGCTGGTCCAGGCTGAACCACGGCAGCGGGTCGGTGACCGCCACGGTCTCCCCGCGCCGCAGCGCCAGGCCGACGATGCCCCGGTCGGACGGGAAGGTCTCCTCCGGGTCGCACTCCGGCAGGCCGGACAGGTGCGGCACGGTGAAGCCGCCGTCCGGCTGGAGCAGGCAGATGGCGGCGCTGTCGAAGCCGATGCCGGTGGCGGAGTCCACGACGATGGCCAGCAGCGTGTCCAGGTCCAGCGAGGTCATGTGCCGGCCGGCGGCCGCCACCGCCTGCAGCAGGTCGGCCCGGCGCTCCGACTCGCGCTGCGCCTCGCGGTGCGCGCGGACCTGCACGGCCAGATCGGCGGCGGTGCGGGTGAGGTTGCGCGCGAGCAGGCCGGAGGTGATCGCCACGATCAGCACGATGAACATCCGGTAGGTCACCGACTCCGGCAGGAACGGCGCGTAGTCGTAGCGGCTGGCCGCCCACAGGTCGCGCAGCAGATACCCGACGGCGATCAGGCCCCAGGTCGACACGGCGCCGCGCAGCTGGCCGCGCACCGCGCCTTCCAGCACCGGGATGATCAGCAGCGCCCACAGCGCCGACGTGGTGTCGAAGGAGAACAGCCACGTCACGGTGAGCACGATGCAGGCGTCCGTGACCAGCTCGGCGGCGCCGATGCGCGCCAGCAGCCGTGGCGAGTCGACGCGCCGGCTCCACAGGGATGCCACGTTCACGGCCAGCACCGCCGCCAGGACCGCGGCGGCGACCGTGTAGCGCGGGAAGGGCAGTTCCATCCCGGCCGGCGGCCGGTACAGGGTGAACTGCACCGCCACGAACGCGGCGCCGAACCAGCGCACGCGCCGCATGGCGGCGGACGCCTGGCGCAGCTCGCGCAGGCGCTGCGCGAGAGCGCCGCCGCCTGTCGCGGCCGGCGGCTGCGCGTCGATTTCCCGACCGGTCATAGGGACTGGTATCGGCGCGCGGGGCGCGGGACTAGAGCATTCCGCCCATCTCCGTCTACGTACCTGCTCAGGCGGCTGCGCGCTCCTCCGCCTCGCGCTGCAGCGCGCCCAGCCGGCTCACGCAGCGGCCCAGCGTCTTGCGGTAGGTGCCGCGCAGGAGCGGCTCGGCGAAGAGCTCCGCCCCCCCGGCACCGGACAGCGCCACGGGGATCTGCTGGTCGTACAGCTCGTCGACCAGGTACGCGACGCGCAGCGCGCCGGACAGGTCGCGCACCGGGCGCACGTCCGTGACCAGCACCAGGTCCAGGCCGTCGACGAGGTCGCGGTAGCGGATCGGGTGCAGCGTGGCGAGGTGGGCCAGCAGGGCCACGCCGTCGTCCAGGCTGGCGCGGTCGCCCAGCGCGCGCGCCGTCGCCAGCACGCGCTCGGCCGGCCACGGCGGCGGCGGCTCCGGCGCGCCGCGGCCGCGGTAGTCCTGCCCGTGCAGCGTGAGCGTGTCGAACGCCGCGGCCAGCGTCTCTATCTCGCGCTTGAAGTGCTCGGCGTGGAAGCGGCCCTGTCCCAGCTCGCCGGGCAGCGTGTTGGAGGTGGCCGCCACGCAGGCGCCGTCGGCGACCAGGCGGTGCAGCAGCGCGGCGATGAGCCGGGTGTTGGCCGGGTCCTCCAGCTCGAACTCGTCGATGCACACCAGCCGGGTCCCGCGCAGCGCCTCGGAGGCGGCCGTCATGCCGAGCGCCCCCACCAGGGCGACCAGCTCGCCGAACGTCGCGTAGGTCTTCGGGCCCGGGCTGGCGTGCCACAGTGACGCCAGCAGGTGCGTCTTGCCGACGCCGAAGCCGCCGTCCAGGTAGACCGAGCGCGGCGCGTCCTCCCGGCGGCGGAGGCGTCCCAGGACGCCGCCGCGGCCGTGCGCGCGCCGGTGCAGCTCTGCCGCCAGGGACTCCAGGCGCTGCGCCGCGGTGTGCTGGCTGTCGTGCGTGGGGGCGTAGGTGCCGAAGCGGACCGCGTCGAAGCGCGGTGGCGGCACCAGGCCGGCGATCAGCTTCGCGGCGGGCGGATCGGGGTGGCGGTCGACCAGGCGGATGGGCACGAGGCCGGATGGTACCGGCGCTCGCTGATCCACAGTTTCACGCCAGAAGCGGGTGCGGTTTGGCGCAGATACGCGCCAAACCGCACCCGCCTCGGCGTCAGGTGAGCAGGCGCGCGGTGTCGGCGGCGTGGTCGGCGGTGGGGGCCGGGGCGTGTGACGGGTCCAGCCAACGTTCGGCGTAGCGGCGCGCCACGATCGCGGCGCGGTCGTCGTTGTGCTTGGCCAGCCGGTAGGCGGCGTGCTCCACCAGGAGCGCGGCCGTGTAGGCGCGTCCCAGCCGCAGCGCGAACCGGCGCATGCCGGCCTGGACCAGCTCCGGATCCGTCTGCGCCCAGGCCAGCGCCTGGGCCGCGAGGGCGTCGCGCTCGGCGGCCACCAGGCGCAGGGTGTCCGCAAGCGCGGGCGCGTCGGCGTCCTCCAGGCGCGCCACCAGATCCTCCAGCAGTGCCGACAGCGCGTTCTCCTTGACCGTGGCGCGCAGCAGGTCCAGGGACAGCACGTTGGTGGTGCCCTCCCAGATGGGCAGGACCTGGGCGTTGCGCAGCAGCTGCGGCAGGCCGGTGTCCTCGATGTAGCCGGCGCCGCCGAAGCTCTCCAGCGCCTCGCTGGCGTGCGCCACCGCGTCCTTGCCGGTCAGCAGCTTGGTCACGGGCAGCAGGCCGCGCAGCGCGCGCGCCTCCACCTCCGTGGCCACGCCGTGCTCCACACGGCCGGTGAGCTGCATGACGCGCAGCGCCAGGGCGAACGACGCCTCGGCCTCCACGGCCAGTTCCGCCATCGTCTCGCGGTGCAGCGGCAGGTCGATGAGGCTGGCGCCGAAGGATTCGCGCACGCGCGCATACGCCAGGGCGAGGTCCAGGCCGCGGCGCATCCCCGAGGCCGCGCCCATCGCGTTGTGCGCGCGCGTGACGTTGAGCATGCCGCTGATCTTCTTCAGGCCCCGCCCGGCCCACGGGTCGCCGATCGGCGTCACGAACGCGCCGTCCAGCGTGAGCTCCGCGGTCGGCAGCGCCTTGGTGCCCAGCTTGTCCTTGAGGCGGTTCACGCGGATCGTCTTGCCGATCTGGCTCTCGCCCGTGACGGGGTCGACCAGCTCCACCAGGAACAGCGCCAGCGCGCCGCTGCCCTCCGGCGCCCCTTCCGGCCGCGCCAGCGTCAGCGCGCAGTCCGCCGTGGTCGCCGACGTGAACCACTTGGTGCCGTACAGCTTCCAGCGCCCGTCCGGGCCCTTGCGCGCGCGGGTCGCGGTGCGGCCGACGTCGCTGCCGCCCTCCCGCTCGGTCATCCACTGCCCGGACGTCCAGGCGTCGGGCTCGCGCGAGGTCAGGCGCGGCACCACGCGGTCCCGCAGCTCGGGCTCGGCGTGGTCCAGCAGGACGCGCACCGCGGCGTCCGTCATGGCCATCGGGCAGGTGTAGATCGCCGAGGACGGCGAGTAGACGTGGATCAGCGCGTGCTGCACCACCCGCGCATGCTCGCCGAAGGCGCCCTCGTAGGGCACGGCGCACATGCCGTGCGCGGCCTGGTAGCGGTGCAACTCCTCCCACGCCGGGCTGACGCGGATCTCGTCGACGCGGCGGCCCCACGGGTCGTAGGGCACGTGGACCGGCTGCTCCCGCTCGGCCTGGCGGGCCAGCTCCAGCAGCCCGCCCGCGGCGTCCTCGCCGACGGTGTCGAGCTCCGGTTCCACCTGCGCCAGCACGTCGGCCGGCAGCAGCCGTTCCAGGTGCTCGCGCAGCGGGACGTCGGCCCGGTAGGTGTTGGTCAAGCGCGGAGGTTCCTGGAAGAAGTCCATGTGGGCAATCTTGTCGTGCGACAGGTCCCCGCGTCAAAGGTCTAGAGTCGGATCCCATGACCGCAGAAGAAGAACGCATCGCCCTGTTCCTGGACTACGAGAACCTCGCCATCGGCGCACGAGACGACCTCGGCGGGTTCAAGTTCGACCTCAAGCCCCTGGCCGACGCGCTCGCCGAGCGCGGCCGGGTGGTGGTGCGCCGCGCGTACGCGGACTGGTCCTACTTCGACGACGACCGCCGCATGCTCACCCAGCAGCACGTGGAGCTGATCGAGATCCCGCAGCGCATGGGGACGGTCCGCAAGAACGCCGCCGACATCAAGATGGCCGTCGACGCGATCGAGCTCAGCTTCGAGCGCGACTACATCACCACGTTCGTGATCTGCACCGGCGACAGCGACTTCACGCCGCTGGTCGGCAAGCTGCGCGAGCTGAACAAGCGCGTGATCGGCGTGGGGCTGGAGGCCTCGACCTCCAAGCTGCTGCCGCCCGCGTGCGACGAGTTCCTGTTCTACGAGCGCCTGGAGGGCGTGAACGCGCCGTCCAGCCGCCGGGGCTCGGGCGGCGGGCGCAAGTCCCGCGGCGGCCGCGGCGGGGACCGCTCGCGCGGCGGCAAGGTGCAGCAGGCCGCGCCCGTGCCGGTGGACGAGCTGGAGGAGATCGAGGAGCTCGACGAGCAGGACGCGCCGCAGGAGGAGAAGAACACCGACCCTGCGGAGCTGCAGAAGCTCGTGACGCAGACCCTGTCGGGCCTGCAGCGCTCGACCGGCGGCGCGGTGCTCGCCTCCACGCTCAAGCGCGCGCTGCTGCGCAAGGACCCGACGTTCTCCGAGGCGGACTACGGCTTCCGCGCGTTCGGCGAGCTGCTGCGCCACCTGGAGGAGCGCAAGATCATCGAGCTGACCGTCGGCTCCGCCAAGGGCGACCCGGAGGTCAGCTTCCCGGAGCACTCCAGCGACGAGGAAGGGGCCTTCGAGCTGCTGCGCGAGGTGGTCGCGGACCTGGAGGCCGACGCGCCGCCGCCGCTGTCGGGCTTGAAGGACCAGCTGCGCAAGCGCCGCCCGGAGTTCAGCGAGAAGGAGTTCGGCTTCGGCGGCTTCCTGCAGTTCTGCAAGGCCGCTCGTGCCCGCGGCATCGTGCGCATGGAATGGGACGAGGATGTCGATGACTACGTCCTGCGCACCCAGGATGCCGGCACGGATTGATTGGAACGGAAGCGACGTGTGCCTCCTCGCTATTACTCACAGGAGCGTGCAGAATGCGCCGAGTTACCTGACTCTCGGTCAAACCGCCCGGGTGGGGCGTCGGAACTGGCGAAGCGAGCATGGTGCTTGAGGCAGCAGAGGAACTGATGTCGGGGGAGACGATCCGGGTCGTCATCGTCGACGACCACGCGCTGGTCCGCGAGGGTCTGCGCAGCCTGCTCGGCCAGTACGGCGACATCGCCGTGGTGGGCGAGGCCGGCACGGTCGACGACGCGCTGGAGACGGTCGAGACCCTGCGGCCGGACCTGGTGCTGCTCGACCTGCGGCTGGACGGCGAGGACGGCGCCGAGGTCGCCCGCCGCCTGCGCGCCACCGGCTCCAAGGTGCGCATCCTCGTCCTGAGCGTGCACGACACCTCCCGGCACCTGCGCGAGGCGCTGGCCGCCGGCGCGGACGGCTACCTGCTCAAGAGCGTCAGCGCGGCGAGCCTGGCCGACGGCATCCGCGGCGCCGCGGCCGGCCAGACCGTGATCGGCCAGGAGTTCGTGCCCAAGCTGCTGGAGGACGCCTCCCGCGGCGTGCCCATGGGCGAGCCGGAGCTGACCCCGCGCGAGCAGCAGGTCCTGGAGCTGGTGGCCGAGGGCCTGGCGAACCGGGAGATCGCCGAGAAACTGGGCATCTCCACGCGCACCGCCCAGAAGCACCTGGAGAACCTGTTCAAGAAGGTCGGCGTCCACGACCGCACGGAACTCGTGACCCGCGCCTTCCGGCAGGGCATGCTCGGCTAGGCAGGCGCCTCGCGGGCAGGGCTGCTCGGCGCAGCAGGTGTAACCAAGGCGAAACACCGGGCTGACGACGCAGAAATCTGCGGGGTGCACGCTGGAGCCATCGAATCTGGCAGCAGCGGCCGACGCGCCGCGGGAGGGACGTCATGAAGCTGGTCGTGGCCATCGTCAAGCCGTTCAAGGTCGACGACGTCAAGGAGGCCCTCCGCGAGGCCGGTGTGGCCGGGCTCACGGTGACCGACGCGCGCGGCTTCGGCCGCCAGCGCGGGCACACGGAGGTGTACCGCGGCGCGGAGTACCAGGTGGACTTCGTGCCCAAGAGTCGCATCGAGGTGATGGTCGACGACGCCGAGGTCGATGGCGTGATCGACGCCATCGTCAAGGCGGCGCGCACCGGCAAGATCGGCGACGGCAAGATCGCCGTGCTGCCGATCGAGGAGGTCGTGCGCATCCGCACCGGCGAGACGGGCGCCGAGGCGCTCTAGGCGCCCGGCCTCCCGCGCCATGCGGCCCGCGGACGTCACCGCGCCCGCGGGCCCGCAGTGGGCCCGCGCGTGGACCGCGCTGCTCGACGCCGGGTTGTCGGCCTCGCTCGAAGCCGTCGGCCAGGCGGCCGGCGGCGTGGCGCTGGTGGCGCTGGGCTCCTACGCCCGCGGCGAGGTGTGCCCGTCCTCCGACGTCGACCTGCTCCTGCTGCACGACGGCCGTCCGCAGCGCGACCTGGAGGGCGTCGTCCGGACGGTCTGCTACCCGCTGTGGGACGGCGGCCTGTCCGTCGGGCACGCGGTGCGCACCCCCAAGGACGCCGTGCGCGCGGCCGGCGAGCGCATCGACACGTCGACCGCGCTGGTGGACCGCAGGCTCGTGGCCGGCGACATCGGCCTGGCCGACGAGCTGGGCGAGCGCGCCGGCCGCTGGCTGCGCAAGGCCGGTCCCGGGCTGCTGGAGCGCCTGGCCGCCGCGGACGCCGAACGCCACGCCAGGGCCGGCAGCCATGCCGGCATGCTCGAGCCGGACCTCAAGGACGGCGCCGGCGGCCTGCGCGACCTGCAGAGCCTGCGCTGGGCCGCGGCCTGCCTGCTCGGCGACGCGACGCTGGACGCCCTGGTCGGCGCCCGCTACCTGGGCGCGGCGGACCGGCGCGAGCTGGCCGAGGCGAACGCCGTCCTGCTGGCCACCCGCTGCGCGCTGCACCTGGTGCGCGATGGCGGCCGGCCCGGCCGGCCCGGCGGCGACGCCGACCGCCTGCGGCTCGACACGCAGGACGAGGTGGCGGCGGCCCTGGGTGACGCCGACGGCGACGCGCTGCTGCACCGTGTCAACCTGGCGATGCGCGTCGTCGCGCACGTGCACGGCCGTGCCTGGCCGCTGCTGCTGAGCGACGCCCGCGGCGGCCGACGGCGCCGCAAGGCCCCGGCCCGGCGCGCCGGCGACGGCATCGCCGTACTGGACGGCTTCGTGGAACTGGACCCGGAGGCGCGGCTGAGCGACGACCCGTCCCTGCCGCTGCGGGCATGCGCCGTCGCGGCGGCCGAGGGCACGCACCTCGGCCGGGCCAGCGCCATGCGGCTGCGCCGCGAGCTGGAGGGCCATCCCGGCTTGCCCTGGGACGAGCCGGGACGGCGGGCGCTCCTGGACCTGCTGCGCCAGGGCCCGCGCGCGCTCCCGGTCCTGGCGGACGCAGACCACGTCGGCCTGCTCAACGCGCTGCTGCCCGAGTGGGAGCGCGTGCGCGGCCTGCCGCAGCGCAACCCGTTCCACCGCTTCGCGCTGGACCTGCACGGCTTCCAGGCCGTCGCCGAGCTGACACGCGTGGCCGCGGGGGAGCTGGACGAGCGCCACGCGCGCCTGTGGCGCGAGCTGCCGGACCCCGACGTGCTGTTGCTGGCCGCCCTGCTGCACGACGTGGGCAAGGCGTGGGACGGCGACCACAGCGTCGTGGGCGCGGGGGTGGCGGCCCGCTGGCTGGCGCACATGGGCTTCGACAGCGGGCGCATCGCCACGGTGGCCACGCTGGTGCGCCACCACCTGCTGCTGCCCGACACCGCGACGCGCCGCGACCTGGACGACGAGGACGAGATCGCGGGGGTGGCCGCCGCCGTGGGCAGCGTGGAGGTGCTGGACGGGCTGTACCTGCTGTCGCTGGCGGACGCGCGCGCGACCGGGCCGTCCGCCTGGTCGGCGTGGAAGGACCAGCTCATGGCGCAGTTGCACCGCCGCGCCAGGCGGGTGCTGGACGGGCGCGCGGCGCGCACGGACACACCCGAGACGCTGCTGGAGGAGGCGCGCCGCCGGCTGGGCGGCGGCACGGAGCTGCGCGAGGAGGAGCTCCAGGAG
>DATMKC010000135.1:0-2807 GCA_035553555.1 Egibacteraceae bacterium
GTGTGCGCATGATCGGCACGCAGGTGACCGGCCCGCACGGCAGGCCGGCGCGGTGACCGGGGCGCCGCTGCGCACCGCGGTGCTCGGCCCCGGGCGGGTGGGCACGGCCCTGGCCATGGCGCTGCCGCCGGAGCTGTACCGGGTGGTCGCGGTGGCGGGGCGCGGGCGCGCGGCGCTGGCGCGCTTCCTGGCCGCCGTGCCGGGCGCCGCGGAGCGCGGCGCGGTGGACGCCGCGCGCGAGGCGGACTTCGTGCTGCTGGCGGTGCCCGACGACGCGCTGGTGCCGCTGGTGCGGGATCTGGCGGCCGCCGGCGCCGTGCGGGCCGGCGCGGCGTGGGTCCACACGGCCGGCGGCCACGGCCTGGCCGCCCTGGAGCCGGCGCGCCTGGCGGGCGCGCGCGTGGCGGCGTGCCACCCCGCGCAGACCTTCCCGGACCCGGAGACCGGCCGCGCGTCCCTGCCCGGGACCGCCTGGGCGGTCACGGCGGCGGCCGGCGACTTGGGCTGGGCGCGCAGCCTGGTGCACGCGCTGGGCGGGGTGCCGGTGGAGGTGGCCGAGGCGAACCGGGCGCTGTACCACGCGGGGCTCGTCGTCGGCGCCAACGGCGCCTCCTCGGTGGTGGCGCAGGCGCGCGAGCTCCTGCTCGGCGCCGGCGTGCCGGACCCCGAGGCGTTCCTGGCGCCGCTGGTCGTGGCGGCCGTGCGCAACGCGGCCGGCCGCGGCGTGGCGGCGCTGACCGGGCCGGTGCGCCGCGGCGACACCGGCACGCTCCAGCGGCACGTCGCGGAGCTGCGCCGGGCGATGCCGGAGGCGGTCGAGGCCTACCTGGCGCTGGCGCGCCTGGCGCTGGCGCAGGCGCGGCGCGCGGGTCTGGAGCCGGCGCGGGCGGACGCCGTCGAGGCGCTGCTGCGGGAGGAGAGCTGATGCTGCTGGTCGAGGAGCCCGAGGAGCTGCGCGCCACATTGGAGACGCTGCGGTGCGCCGGCCGGCGCGTCGGCTTCGTGCCCACGATGGGCGCGCTGCACGAGGGGCACCTGTCCCTGGTGCGCGCCGCGCGGGCCGACTGCGACGTCGTGGTGGTGAGCATCTTCGTGAACCCGCTGCAGTTCGGCGCCGGCGAGGACCTGGACCGCTACCCGCGGCAGCTTGAGGCGGACCTGGCGCTGCTGGAGCCGCTGGCCGCGGACGTGGTGTTCCATCCGGCCGCCGAGCGCTTCACACCGCCCGGCCGGCTGACGTCGGTGCGGGTGGCGGGCATCACGGAGGTGCTGGAGGGGGCCGCGCGCCCCGGCCACTTCGACGGCGTGAGCACCATCGTCACCAAGCTGTTCAACGCCGTGGGGCCGTGCCGCGCGTACTTCGGCGAGAAGGACTTCCAGCAGCTCGCCGTGGTGCGCCGGATGGCCGCGGACCTGAACCAGCCCGTGGAGGTGATCGGCTGCCCGATCGTGCGCGACGCGGACGGGCTGGCGCTGTCCAGCCGCAACGTCTACCTGTCGCCCGAGCAGCGCCGCGACGCGCTGGCGCTGTCGGCCGCGTTGCGCGAGGTCGCCGGAAAGTGGCGCGGCGACGCGGGTTGGGCAAGGACGTATCTGGCGAATACACTGGGTGACGCGCCGAATGTCCGGCTCGACTATGCGGAGGTCGTGGACCCCGTGACCCTCGAACCACTGGAGGGCGTCGTGCGGGGCGAGGCGCGGGCGCTGGTCGCCGCGTACGTGGGTGACACGCGTTTGATCGACAACATCCGGTTGGAGCCGCCGACAGGGGCCTGACACGGGAGCGAAGCGGTGCAGCGTCACCTGATGAAGTCCAAGATCCACCGGGCCACGGTCACGGCGGCGAACCTCCACTACATCGGGTCCATCACCCTGGACCCGGAGCTCATGGAGGTCGCGAACCTGCTGCCGAACGAGAAGGTCCAGGTCGTCGACATCGACAACGGTGCCCGCCTGGAGACCTACGTGATCTCCGGCGTGCGCGGCTCCGGCGACGTGTGCCTGAACGGCGCGGCGGCCCGCCTGGTGCAGCCCGGCGACAAGATCATCGTGATCAGCTACGGGATCTTCGACGACGCCGAGGCGCGCGAGCACGAGCCGGTCGTGGTGTTCTGCGACGAGGACAACGAGCCCATCCTGGGCGTGGCCGAGCGCGCGCACACGACGGTCGAGGACCTGCTCGGCGCGTGAGCGAGCAGCTCGCCGCCCTGGTGGCGCTCGCCCTCCACGAGGACCTCGAGCACGGCGGCGACGTCACGGCCACGGCCACCATCCCAGCCGACGCGCGCGGCCGCGCGCGCGTGGTCGCCCGGCGTCCCGGCGTGCTGAGCGGCCTCGTGGCCGCGCGTGCCGTCGTGGCCGCCGTGGATCCGTCCGTGGCGGTCGAGGAGCTCGCCTCCGACGGCGACGCGCTGGAGCCGGGCACCCCGGTGCTGGAGCTGGACGGCGCGACGCGCAGCCTGCTGGCCGCCGAGCGCACGATGCTCAACTTCCTGGGCCACCTGTCCGGCGTTGCCACGGAGACGGCGCGCTACGTCGAGGAGCTGGCCGGCACGCGCTGCGCGCTGCGCGACACGCGCAAGACCACCCCGGCGATGCGCGAGCTGGAGAAGGCCGCCGTGCGCGCCGGCGGTGGGACCAACCACCGCATGGGCCTCTATGACGGGATCCTGGTGAAGGACAACCATGTCGCCGCGTGCGGCGGCGTGTTCGAGGCCACCCGCCAGGCGCTGGGCTACGTGGCCGAGACGGGGCGCGACGTCGAGGTGCAGGTGGAGGTCGACGACGTCGACCAGCTGCGCGAGGCG
>DATMKC010000136.1:0-2215 GCA_035553555.1 Egibacteraceae bacterium
ACACGAACGGCAGCCAGTTCTTCATCTGCCTGGACGACGTGCCGCTGCCGCCGGCCTACGCCGTGTTCGGCCAGGTCACGGCCGGCATGGACGTGGTGGACGCCATCGCGGCGCTGCCGACGCGGGGCGAGACGCCCGCCCAGACGGTGTTCGTGGAGTCGGTCCGCGCCGCGTAGGGCTAGCGGTCGGTGTCCGGATCCTCCACGACGTCGAGGGGCGGCATCTCGTCCAGTGACACGCGCTCGCCCTTGACCCCCCGCTGGAAGTCCTTCATCCGCTTGGGGTAGCCGACGATGCGGGCGTCGTAGAGCGGCACGCCCTGCTCGTTGCAGAGCCGGCGGGCCTGATCCTCGTCCTGCACCGGCCGGCGGACGCTGTCGCCGTCGCCATCGACCAGGCACAGGCTCATCGGCCACACGGCGGTGGGCGGCTCGATGAACGCCTCGACGCCGTCGCGCTCGCGCATGAAGGCGACCAGCTCGCGGGTGAGCTGGGCCGACGGTGCGGGCACGGGGGAGTGGCGGCGCTTGCGCCGGAAGCGGTCGAACAGGCCCATGGCCGCCAGTGTAGGCACTTGTCCACAAGCTGAGCGGGCCCGGCGTTGTCGGGCAGCCGGCTCTCGACCCATGCTGTCGCCATGAACGAATGCGAACTCCGGACCCGCCCGATGTACCGGCACGAGTACGAGGCGCTGGGCGCCCTGGGCTTCT
Source organism: Egibacteraceae bacterium (assembly GCA_035553555.1). Taxonomy (GTDB): domain Bacteria; phylum Actinomycetota; class Nitriliruptoria; order Euzebyales; family Egibacteraceae; genus DATMKC01. Next base: position 711 of record DATMKC010000136.1, read on the forward strand.
TCGACGACGAGAACGTGGAGCTCCTCGACGGGCAGGTGGTGCTGGCCGCCGAGGAGGGCCCCGACCACGGCGCGGTCTACCGCCGGCTCGCCCGCATCCTGATCGAGGCCGTCCCGGCCGGGGAGGGCGAGATCGGAGTCGGCAACCCATTGAGCTTGAGCGACCTGTCCTCGCCGCAACCCGACTTCATGGTGGTGCCGCCCAGTGACGCCTATCGCGCGGCGCACCCGACGACCGCGAGCTTCGTGGTCGAGGTGTCCAATGCCAGCCGCCGGGTGGATCTCGGCTTCAAGGCGGTGCTGTACGCCGCGGCCGGCATCCCCGAGTACTGGGTGGTGGACCTGGTGCGCGACGAGATCGTGGTCCATCGCGACCCGGCGGTGAAGACCTGGAAGTCCATCACGCGGCACCGCGACGGCGTGGTCCGCTCACTTCGGCACCCGAACCTGGCGGTGGACGTGCGGGCGCTGCTGCGCTGACTTCAGGCTCAGATGACGCCGTCGGCGCGAAGCTGGTCCAGGTGCGCGGCGTCCAGTCCGAGCAGTCCATTGAACACCTGCTCGTTGGCCGCGCCCATGCCCTTGCCGGCCCAGCGCAGCCGTCCCGGCGTGCGCGACAGCCGCGGCACCACGTCCGCCATCGCGACCTCGCCCAGGTCGTCGTCGGGCACGCGCGCGATGGTGCCGCGCGCGGCGAAGTGCGGGTCGGCGAACACGTCGGCCATGCGGTAGATCGGCGCCGCCGCGGCGTCGGCCGCCTCGAACGCCGCCAGCGCGTCGTCGAGGCTGTGGCGGCCGACCCACTCGGCGATGATCCCGTCCAGCTCCTCGGCGTGGCGCAGGCGCGCCTCGTTGGTGGCGAAGCGCGGGTCCTCGGCCAGCTCCGGCCGCCCGACCGCCGCCAGGATCCGGTGCGCCACCGCCGGGGAGGTGCCGGAGACGCCGAGCCACTTGCCGTCGGCGGTGCGGTACGCGCCGCGCGGCGCCGTGAACGGCATGCGGTTGCCCAGGCGGGGCGCCTCCTGGCCGGTGAGGTCGTACAGCGCCGGCAGCGGCCCGAGCATCGCGAACAGCGGCTCGTACAGGCTGACGTCGACGACCTGGCCGCCGCCGTTGCGCTCCCGGTGCAGCAGCGCGACCAGCGTAGCCATCGTGCCCCACACGCCGGCGGCCTCGTCCGCGAGCGCGATCGCCGGGAGCTGCGGCGGGCCGCCCTCCTCGCCGTGGGTTCCGGCGAAGCCGGACAGGGACTCGGCCAGCGTGCCGAACCCGGGCCGGCCCGAGTAGGGCCCGTCCTGGCCGAACCCGCTGACGCGCGTGACGACCAGGTTGGGGTTGTCCGCAAGCAGCACGTCGGGCCCGAGGCCCCAGCGCTCCAGCGTGCCGGGCCGGAAGTTCTCCACCAGCACGTCGCTGCGCTTGGCCAACTCGCGGCACAGCTCCGCGCCGCGCGGGTCGGCCAGGTTCAGCGTGACCGGCAGCTTGTTGCGGTTGACGGTCTTCCAC
>DATMKC010000137.1:0-3459 GCA_035553555.1 Egibacteraceae bacterium
CCCGAGTTGGAGGATCAGGCCCGTATGTGGGCCGAATCCTCCAACTCACAGGAAGCGGAGGACCCGGTGGCCGCGGCCGAGCGCGAGCGGGACGAGTATCTGGACGCCCTGCGCCGGGAGCGCGCGGAGTTCGAGAACTTCCGCAAGCGCACCACCAAGGAGCGCATGGACGCCCTGGATCGCGGCGCCGAGCAGCTCGTCGCGGGCCTGCTGAGCGTCCTGGACAGCTTCGGCCTGGCGCTGGACGCCGCCGGCAAGTCCGACGACGAGCAGCTCGCCAAGGGCGTGGAGCTGGTGCACAGCCAGCTCTTGTCCACGCTCGAGCAGGCCGGCCTGTCCCAGGTCGAGGGCGTCGGCGCCGCCTTCGACCCGACCATCCACGAGGCGATGCTCCAGGTGGAGGCGGCCGACGAGCTGGGGCGCGAGGTCGACGAGCCGGTGGTCGTGGAGGTGCTGCGGGCCGGTTACCGCTTCAAGGGGCGGGTCCTGCGCCCCGCGGCCGTGAAGGTGGCCCGCTGACGCGGCCGCCGGAGGTGCGTGCATGAGCCAGCGCGACTACTTCGAGAAGGACTACTACGCGACGCTCGGCGTCGCGCGGGACGCCTCGCAGGCCGAGATCGCCAAGGCGTACCGCAAGCTGGCCCGTGAACTGCACCCCGACGCCAACCCCGGCGACAAGGCCGCCGAGGAGCGCTTCAAGGAAGTCAGCGAGGCCTACTCGGTGCTGTCCAGCACCGACAAGCGCGCCGAGTACGACGAGGTGCGCCGGCTCGTGTCCTCCGGGGGCTTCCGCGGTGGCTTCCCGGGCGGCGGCCCCGGCGGCGGCTTCCGCTCCGGCGCCGGCGGCTACACCGCCACCGGGCAGGGCTTCGAGTTCGACCTGGGCGACCTGCTGGGCGGCATCTTCGGCGGCGGCGCCGCCGGTGGCCGCCGGGGCGCCGGAGGCCCGCGCCGGGGACGCGACGTCGAGACCGAGCTGACCCTGTCGTTCTCCGACGCCCTGCGCGGCGTGACCACCACGCTGCGCCTGTCCGGCGCCGCGCCGTGCTCGACGTGCGCGGGCAGCGGCGCGCGCCCCGGCACCGCACCCGTGCCGTGCGCCACGTGCGGCGGCGCGGGCACCATCGCCCAGGACCAGGGCCTGTTCAGCTTCTCCGAGCCGTGCCCCGCCTGCGGCGGCAGTGGTCGGCAGATCCCGAACCCGTGCGCCAACTGCAAAGGCAGCGGGGTGGAGTCGCGCACGCGCGAGATCCGGGCGCGCATCCCGGCCGGCGTGAAGGACGGCGCCACCATCCGGCTCAAGGGCAAGGGCGAGCCGGGCCGCAACGGCGCGCCGGCCGGCGACCTGCTCGTGAAGGTCCACGTCCAGCCGCACACGCTGTTCGGCCGCAGGGGCGACGACCTCACCATCCGCGTGCCGATCACGTTCGCGGAGGCGGCGCTGGGCGCGAAGGTGTCCGTGCCGACGCTGGACGGCCCGGTGACGGTGAGGATCCCGGGCGGCACCGAGAGCGGCAAGACGTTCCGCGTGCGCGGCAAGGGCGTGGAGCGCGACGGCCGCCGAGGCGACCTGCTGGTCTCGGTCGACGTGGCGGTGCCGCGCAAGCTGACGCGCGAGCAGCGCAAGCTGCTTGAGCAGCTCGCGGACACCCAGCGCGGCGACGACGTGCGCGCCCACCTGGCGGAGGTCGTGCAATGAGCACCCACGCCGTCTACATCATCTCCGTGGCCGCGGAGCTCGCGGGCGTGCACCCGCAGACGCTGCGGACCTACGAGCGCAGGGGCCTCATCCGCCCGGCCCGCACCGCCGGCGGGACGCGCCGCTACAGCGAGCGCGACGTGGAGCGCGTGCGGCTGATCCAGGAGCTCACGCAGGGCGAGGGCGTCAACCTGGCCGGCGTGCTGCGCATCCTGGCGCTGCAGGACCGCGTGGACGAGCTGCGGGAGCGGCTCGCCGAGGCCGAACGCGCCATCCAGGAGCTGGGCCGCGAGGCGGAGCGCGCCATCGACGAGCACCGCCGGCGCACCAGCGCCGCGCTGGTGCCGTACCGCCCCACGCAGATCGAGCGGCACCCGGGCGTCCGGGGCCGATCCCAGGGCAGGTGAGCAAGTCATGGACCTCAACCGTTTCACGCTGAAGTCCTCCGAGGCGCTGCAGGCCGCCGCCGCGCTGGCCACGGAGCGCGGCAACCCGGAGATCGCGCCGCTGCACTTGCTGCACGCGCTCACCGGGCAGGCCGAGGGGGTGGTGTACCCCGTGCTGGCCAAGCTGGGCGCCGTCCCGACCGCGCTGCGCTCGAAGGCGGAGGAGGCACTGCGGGCGCTGCCGGCCGCGCATGGCGCCACCAGCCAGCCCGGCGTCGGCAAGGCGCTGCTGGGCGTGCTGAACGACGCGCAGGAGCGCGCCAAGGCGCTGGGCGACGAGTACACCTCCACCGAGCACCTGCTGCTGGCGCTGTCCGCGGAGGACGGCCAGGCCGGCAAGATCCTGCGCGAGGCGGGCGTGGCCGGCGACGCGCTGCTGGCGGCCCTGCGCGAGGTGCGCGGCAGCCAGCGCGTGACCAGCCAGACGCCGGAGGACACCTACCAGGCGCTGGAGCGCTACGCGCGCGACCTCACCAAGGAGGCCCGCGACGGCAGGCTGGACCCGGTCATCGGCCGCGACGAGGAGATCCGCCGGGTCATCCAGGTACTGTCCCGGCGCACCAAGAACAACCCCGTGCTGATCGGTGACCCGGGTGTCGGCAAGACCGCCATCGTGGAGGGGCTGGCGCAGCGCATCGTGGCCGGCGACGTGCCGGAGGGCTTGAAGGACAAGCGCCTGGTGTCCCTGGACCTGGGGGCGATGGTGGCCGGCGCCAAGTACCGCGGCGAGTTCGAGGAGCGGCTCAAGGCCGTGCTCACCGACATCGAGGCGGCGGAGGGCGAGATCGTCACGTTCGTCGACGAGCTGCACACCATCGTGGGCGCCGGCAAGGCGGAAGGGTCCCTGGACGCCGGCAACATGCTCAAGCCCATGCTGGCGCGAGGGGCATTGCGCATGATCGGCGCGACCACGCTGGAGGAGTACCGCGACGTCGAGAAGGACAAGGCGCTGGAGCGACGCTTCCAGCCCGTCCACGTGGGCGAGCCGAGCGTCGAGGACACGGTGGCGATCCTGCGCGGGCTGAAGGAGCGCTACGAGGTGCACCACGGCGTGCGCATCACCGACAGCGCCATCGTCGCCGCGGCCCGGCTCAGCGACCGCTACCTCACCAACCGGTTCCTGCCCGACAAGGCCATCGATCTCATCGACGAGGCGACCTCCCGCCTGCGCATCGAGATCGACTCGATGCCCAGCGAGATCGACGTGCTGGACCGGCGCGCCAAGCAGCTGGAGATCGAGAAGGCGGCGCTGTCGGCCGAGTCCGACGACGCCGCCTTCTCGATCTCCAGCTGCTTGGCGCGCCGGTCCAGCAC
>DATMKC010000138.1:0-2033 GCA_035553555.1 Egibacteraceae bacterium
GTCGGTGTCCATGGCACCGACTCGCCTACCCGGTGCCGTACGCCCGCATGCCCGCCAGCGAGGTGGGCTGGGCGGCCAGCACCGCCTCGAACTCCGCCGCCGGCATGGGCCGGCCCAGCAGGTAGCCCTGCGACAGCTCGACCGTGCCGGGTGGCGCCAGCGCACCAGCGCCTCCGCGCCGCTGACCAGCCCGTCGCGCAAGTCGACGAGCGGCTGGTACCAGACCTCGAACTGCCGGCTGCGGAACGCCTCGTGCAGGCCGAGCTCCAGGCGCAGCCGCCGCTCCAGGTGCCGTTCCAGGTGGTCGTCGAACATGATCATGCGCGCGCGGCCGAGCTGCTTGGCGCGGTACATCGCCAGGTCGGCCTGGCGCAGCAGGTCCTCCGGCGGGCGGGCACCGCCCTCCGGCACCACCACGCCGACGCTGGCGGACACGGAGACGTACTGGCCGTTCGCGCCGATCGGCTCCTTGACGCGCGCCAGCAGCCGGTCCACCAGCTCCGTCACGTCCGCGGCGCTGCGCACATCGGTGCACAGGACGATGAACTCGTCACCACCGAGACGGGCCGCGATGTCGCCGGAGCGGAGGTTGGACTGGATGCGGTGGGCGACCTCGACCAGGACGCGATCGCCGACCTCGTGCCCGTGCGTGTCGTTCACGACCTTGAAGCGGTCCAGGTCGATGAACAGGACGGCCACGCGCGTCTCGTAGGTGTCCAGCGCCTGGCGCAGGCGCTCCATGAGCATGACGCGGTTGGCCATGCCGGTGAGCGGGTCCTGCAGGGCGCGCGCGGTCAGCATCGCCTCCGCGGCCCGCCGCTCCGTGACGTCCTCCAGCTGCACGATCGCGAAGGCGTCGGCGGAGCCGCCGGCCTGGATGCGCGCCGCGTGCAAGGTGGTCCACACGATGTCGCCCGAGGCCCGGCGCAGGCGCAGCTCGTCGCGGTACTCCAGGGATCGCCCGCTGAGGAACGCCGCCAGGCGCCCCGCCTGCAACTCGGAGTCCTCGTGCAGCAGCGCGGGGAGGTTGAGCGCGAGCATCGACTGCTCGGTGCGGCCCGTGAGCCGGCACAGCGCGGCGTTGACACGCATCCAGCGCCCGTGCGCGTCGATCAGCGCCATGCCGGCCGGCGCCTGCTCGAACATGAGCCGGAACTGCTCCTCGGTGCCCGGGGAGGGCGAGCCGTCCCCGGACAGGCCGACGTCGTCCCATCGCAGAAGTTCCGAGCCCCGTTCCACGCCGCTTCTCTTTTCCGTCGCCGGCCGAACATCGGCCGACGGACGACCGTACCGCCCTGTGCCCCAGGGGAACGAGCGTTGGTCGCCCGCCTTACGGAAAGAGCGCAGGCTGAACGGAAAGGGTCCGGGGTCGGGCGTGTACCAAAGGGCAGGCTGGGCCGTGTCACCGGCGCCGGCGAGGTTCCGGGACCACTTTCGTCCGCTCGAGGACACAACTCGTCCCGCGACGGCGGTGAGGTGAGGGGTGTGGTGGGCGAGGGGGGACTTGAACCCCCACGTCCTTGCGGACACAGGAACCTGAATCCTGCGCGTCTGCCAATTCCGCCACTCGCCCGAGTGACATCCGCCGCCCCGGGGAAGGGCAACGGCGGCGAAGTGTAGCAGCGCCGCCGGAGGGCGGCATGTCCAGCAGGCGCCCGATTTGCCCCCCGATCACGGCGTTGACGCGGGGGCTCACGCGTGTGAACGACCGGACAGGAGCGGGCCTGCCGCGCAGCGGGTACCTCCTTCTAGACTCTCACCCACGGCCCACCCCCGACGACGAGAGGTGGCACCACCAGCATGGGCATCCTGCGGGACTTCGAGCGGCGACTCGGCGGCGCGGTCGAGGGCTTCTTCGCGCGCGCGTTCCGCTCCGGCCTGCAGCCCGTGGAGCTGGCCAAGGCGCTGCAGCGCTACGCCGCGGACTACCAGCAGGTGGGCCTGGACGGGGTGTTCATCCCCAACGTCTACCGCTTCGACCTGGCCCCGGAGGACCTCGACCGCTTCGGCAGCTTCCGCGACATGCTGGAGAA
>DATMKC010000139.1:0-5096 GCA_035553555.1 Egibacteraceae bacterium
TGGAGCACCACGGCCCCGTCCGGCCAGTCAGGGGACTTCTGGTACGCCGGCACCGGCTGCACCCCGGCCGACTACGCCATGGCCGCCGCCTACAACGGCTCCGGGCCGGAGGGCAAGATCGTCTTCGTCGACTCGTTCACGCCCGAGCCCCCGTTCGCCCCGTGCGGCGGCTACCTGTACGCGCAGAAGGTCGCCCTGGCCGAGGCCAGTGGCGCGGCCGGCCTGGTGCAGCTCACCGACTGCGTGCCGCTGGACGAGTACCCGCCGGAGCCCGACGCCGCGGACTGCGGTGAGCCGACGTCCACCGCGCAGACCTCGACGATCCCGGCGCTGGAGCTGTTCGGCTCCGACGCGAGCATCGCGCTGCGCCGCGCCGTGATCGACTCGGGTGCCGCCCGTCGAGCTCCATCGGGATCATCGAGTGGGTGTTGCCCTCCTCGTTGAGCCACCCTTCCGGGTCGTCGGCCTGGGTGTGCTCCTGGGCCTGCCCGATGAAGCGCGGGTTCGCCGGGTCGCTGATGTCCAGCAGGACCAGGCCCGCGTCCCAGAAGGCGTTGTAGAGGATGGTCCCGTCGTCGGAGACCCACACGTCGTGGTTGTAGCAGAACGCGGAATCGACGCCGCGCTCCTTGCAGAGCGCGTCCTCGGCGGGGCCGCCGTCGGCCGCCGCGTCGTAGAGGTCCCACTGGCTGAGCAGGACCGGCTCGGCGGGATCGGTGATCTCGACGATCTGCACGTGCCCGCGGATGAAGCGATCGTTCTGCAGGCCGACGAAGTCGACCTCGTTGTAGACCGCGGCGACGAACGCCCGGTCGCCCTGGTGGAACGGGTACAAGTTGTGCGTGCCGAGGCCGCCGTTGTTGAAGGTGCCCAGGCGGACCGGGTTGTCGGGGTCGGTGACGTCGTAGAGTTGGAAGCCGGTCTGGTGGAGCTTCGCCTCGCGCTGGATGGTGTGCGCGTAGTCGACCAGCGGCGTGCCCGGGACCTGGTGCAGCAGGCCCTCCACACCGCACGGCTCCAGGCTGTGCACCAGGACGTCGCGCGGGCCGTCGGGCGCGTCGACCTTCACGACCTTCATGTCGAGGTTCTGCGCGCCGGGGATGGTGCCGAGCTTGGCGGCCAGCCGCGGGGTTGCGGGGTCGGTGGCTTCGATGATCCAGATGCCGGAGTGCGCGGGGTCGCTGGGGTTGTCGGTCTCCGACGGGCAGTCCCGGCCGGGCTCCAGCGCGGTGCCCCAGGTGCCCGTCGCGGCCCACACGCGCCCGTCGCCGGAGGCCCACGGGAAGATGTCGGTGTTGAAGCCCTTGTTGTCCAGGGGGTGGAAACCGAACTCTTCCAGGCCGTGGCGAGGCTGGTCGGTGTGCGAGTGCTCGCCGCTGCCGCCGCTGCCGCCGTGGCTGCCGCCCGGATGCCCGGCGGCGGGCAGCCCCACCGCGAGCAGCGCAATCGCCAGCGCCACCAAGACCGGGTGCCGCCGCGGGCCCCGCCGACCACGGATTGCCTTCCCACCATTCGCCATGCCGCGCGCTCCCACGCCGGGCCTGGCGCCCCCGCCGGTCCTGGCTCCCCCGGACGGCGCACCAGGCGATCCCACCTGTTCCCATCGCGTTACCCACCGTGACAACGGGTTGCACGTATCGGGCGTAAAAACGCCCCGCCCAGCACGGTCCGGCACGGTCCGGCTGGTGTGACACCTCCGGGGCTCGGTGGTACCTTCGTGACGCTTCGGGGCTATAGCTCAGTTGGTAGAGCGCTTCCATGGCATGGAAGAGGTCAGGGGTTCGATTCCCCTTAGCTCCACATTTCGTGTCACCGTACGAACACCGTTCCGCTTGGACGCCCCGGCTTTTGGCCGGGGTGTTTGCGTTCGGACGTGAGCGACGCGTCAAGCCCACGACTGCTTGTGGATAGACCGACTGCGAGACCAGCCGCGGCGGTTAGCGTTCGGCGCATGCGTCCTCGTGCTCTGATGACCCGCCTGCACAGAGGCGATGTCGCCAACGTGCGGTTCGCCGATGTGGTCGCGCTGATGCGGTGGCTCGGCTTCGATCTCGTGCGTGTCGCCGGTAGCCACCACGTCTTCGCCCACCCCGCTGTTCCCGAACTGGTGAACCTGCAGGAGGTGCGCGGTCAGGCCAAGCCCTACCAACTCCGCCAAGTCGTCGCGCTCGTCCAGCGGTACGCTCTGTCATTCGAGGAGGAGCGGTGACCGACTATCACATCAACGTCTTCTACAGCGACGAGGATGGCGGCTACATCGCCGACATCCCCGACCTCACCGCCTGCTCGGCGTTTGGCAACACTCCCGAGGAGGCGCTCGCGGAGGTCTTGCGCGCCAAGGACGCCTGGCTCACCGCTGCTCGCGAGGCAGGCAAGCCGATCCCGCCACCCCGCTACCGGGCGATGCCCCACGCCGGTTGAATCCGCCGCCGGCTCGCTCGCGCTCGAAGCGAGTTCGAATAAGAACAAGCCTTCTCCACCATCCGCGACCTCATCCGAACCGCGTGCGCCCCGGTTTTTGGCCGGGGCGTCTGCGCCGGGACGTTGCCCAACGGCGTGGCTTCGTGGACTCGTAGTCCGACAGGTTCGGCGCGCGAGGCGAAGCGCGAAACGCCCGCGAACGCGCCGACGCGGCGTCGACCAACACGAATGCGCGACAGGAAGAGCCGCCCGATTGGCTCGTCTCCATGTCGGACGCGGCTCCGCCGGCCGCCACTTGTGCCGTGCAGTACCCGGACGACCTGCCCGAGCAGCCGGTCGCGCTCGACGGCACCATCCTGTCGGTGCAACGCGAGGCATACGACGAGGACGCCGCCGGCGCGCCCGTCACGGTAGAGCTGCGCGTCAACGAGGCCTTCCGTGGCGATCTCGGTGACACACTCACGGTTCGCACGTGGGACTTCACCAACCCCGGCGCTTCACCCGGGCCAGATCCACTCGGCGTGCGCCTGCTCGCCGCCATGACCGACAGCCGCGACCTCATGGCCTGCGGTTTCACCCGGCCCTACAGCGAACAAGGCGCTCAAGCCTGGCGCGAAGCGTTCCGGAGAGAGCGGTTCGAATAAGAACAAGCCTTCTCCACGCACGCGGCCTGCCCTTGGTCACGAGGGCAGGCCGCTCGCGTTCCAGGCTTGTCACCCCGCCCTTCTCGGGTGAGGCGATGACTCCCGTCGGAGGCTGGCATGCCCGGGCCGTGGGGGCCGGGGGGTGTCGCGGCGGGCCGCGCCGTACTAGGTTCCGCGTGTGCCGCCACAGTGTCGGCATGACGGCCTGGCACCCGCGACGGGCAATGGGGCCAGCATCGAGCGTGAGACGCGGACCGTCACGCTCGCGTCGGGCCGGCGACCACGATCGAGGCGAGGATGTCGATGGCAGCCGAAGTGACACGACGAGTTCTGCCGGACGCGGAGCGAGGCTGCCTGCTCCTGGCGGACATCTCCGGCTACACCACCTACCTCACACACACCGAGCTGGAGCACGCCCAGGACGTGCTCGCCGACCTGACGACGGTGATCACCAGCAGCCTGGAGCCGGTCCTGCACGTCGTGGAGGTGGAGGGCGACGCGGTGTTCGCCTACGTGCTGGCCGGCGAGCTGGATGCCGGCAGCCTCCTGGACACCATCGACACCGCGTACTTCTGGTTCCGCGCGCGCGCACGCGACGTCGCGCAGGGCTCCACCTGCCAGTGCGGGGCCTGCTCGCTCGTGCCCTCCCTGGATCTCAAGTTCGTGGTCCACGACGGCCGCTTCGTGCTGCAGGAGATCGCCGGCAAGCGCAAGCCCGCGGGGCCCGACGTGGTGCTCGCGCACCGGTTGCTGAAGAACCACGTGTCGGAGGCCTTCGGCCTGACCGGCTACGCCCTGCTCACCCAGGCGTGCACGGAGGCGCTGTCGATCGACCCCGCCGCCCTTGGCCTGCACCCGCACGTCGAGCGCTACGACGACGTCGGCGAGGTCGTGTGCCACATCGAGGACCTGCAGGCGCGCTGGGAGTCGGAGAAGCAGCGCCGGCGCGTGTACGTGCTGCCCGCCGACGCGCAGTTCAGCATCGAGCGCACCCTGCCGGCCACCCCGGTGGAGCTGTGGGAGCTGAGCACCGAACCCAGCAAGCGCATGCTGTGGCATCAGGGCGTCACCGACATCAACGAGAGCAATCCCGGGGGACGCCGCGGGCTTGGCTCGACGGCCCACTGCCTGCACGGCAGCGACGTGATGGTGGAGGAGATCCTCGACTGGCAGCCCTACCGCTACTTCACCAGGCGATCGGTGCTGCCGATGATCGGCCCCTGGGCGTGGACGTTCGAGTTCGCCGAGGTGGGCGACGGGCAGACGCAGATCCGCATGCGCGGCGAGCCCCTGCGCGGCAAGGCGCGCGTGGCCTGGACGCTCATGCGGCCGATGATGATGCGCCAGCTGAACCACAACTTCGACCTGCTCGAACAGGTCGTGGTCGGCGGTCAGCGGCCGGCGAACTCGAGGAGCACCGCGAACACGTTGTAGGCGCCGTGCCACACGACGGCGGCCACCAGCCAGGGCTGCGCGTCGGAGAAGGACGGGCGGTGACCGCTCTCCCGCGCACGCCGCCACATCACCGCGACACCGATGCCCGCGGTGAACGAGCCCGTGCCGTGGACCAGCGGACCGAACACCCAGCGCCACGCCACGAGGTCGCGCGGCGGGTCGGGGACGAGCACGGTGAGGTACCACCAGTTCTCGACTGTCGCGAACACCAGCCCGGACACCAGCCCGACGACCGGCAGCACCAGCGCGGTGGGAACCAGCCAGGGACGCTGCTCGGCCACGTAGGCGGCGCCGGCGATCTTCACGGTCTCCTCGATCGCCGGGGCGACGGCCGCGAGCAGGAGGACCGCCGCGACCCCGGCCATCGTGTTCTCGTACATGGCGGCGAGCAGGGCGAACGGGCCGGACAACAGCGCCGTGAGCGCCATGGCCGACCATTTGCGCGCGCGCCCGGTCGACGCCCACCGCTCCGCGAACGCGTGCGCGCGCACCGGGCCGTCCGGGCGCCACCCGAGCGCCGGCTCGGCCGACTGGTCGAAGTCGCCGTTCATTCGTCAGACCCGCACGGCGGTGCCG
>DATMKC010000140.1:0-10502 GCA_035553555.1 Egibacteraceae bacterium
GGGGCCGGGGCAGGGCCAGTTCGACGCCGACGCGTTCCTCGCATTCGCCGAGTGCATGCGTGCCAACGGTGTCGAGGACTTCCCGGACCCTGGGGCAGATGGGCGGCCGAACGTCGAAGCGATGCAGGGTCTTGATCGATCCAGCGAGGAGTTCCAGTCCGCGTCGGAGACCTGTGCCGACGAGGTGGGCTTCGAGGGGCCCATGGGTGGTGGCCGGGGCGGCTTCGGTGGACCGGGGGGTCCCCGCGGTGGGCCGGGAGGTCAGGCATGAAGCGGGAAGCCACCTCGTCGACGCTGGCCACCGGAGCGCCGGATGCCACCTCGTCCCGCCGCGCCCCTCGATGGCTGTGGGTGTTGGGCGTCCTGGCACTGGCGGGAGGCGTGGTCGTGCTGATCTCGCCGGGGGGCCGTCCTTCGCAAGCATCCGACGCGGAGGGGACCGCGACGCCGCGGTCGACCGCCACGGTCCAGCGGCGCGACATCGTGTCGACGACGTCCCTGTCAGGCACCTTGACCTATGCGGAGGCGCGTGACGTCGGCGCGGCCAGGGGTGGGACCATCACCTGGCTGCCGGAGGTCGGCACCACCATCGAGCCAGGACACCCGCTGTTCGCGGTCAACGGCGAGCCGGTCGTGCTGCTTCCAGGTCAACTGCCGATGTGGCGGGATCTGTCCGTGGACAGCGACCCGGGTGCGGATGTGGAGGTTCTCGAGCGGGCGTTGATCGATCTGGGCGTGACGGACGAAGCCAACCTGACCGTGGACGAGACCTTCACCTGGGTGACCGCAGCGGCCGTTGCGGACCTGCGTGAGCAGGTCGGCCTGCCCGAAGGTGACAGCATCGCGGTCGGCGAGGTCGTCTACCTGCCGGGCGTGAGCCGGGTCGCGGGTGTGCATCTGGAGGTCGGCGACCTGGTGCAGCCCGGGGAGGCGGTCCTGACGGCGACGGCGACAGCGCGCATCGTGAAGGTGGATCTGGACGCGGCCGACCAAGGTCTGGTGGCCGAGGGCGACACGGTCGAGGTCGAGCTGCCTGACGGCAGCAGTGTGGCCGGCACGGTCGCGCTCGTCTCGCCTGTCGCCGAGGCGCGCACGTCGACCGGCCAGAACGCCACCACCACGTATGTCATCCCGGTCGAGATCACCTTGTCGAGCGGCGGCGAGGCGTTCGACGAGGCGCCTGTGAGCATCACCGTGGCCTCGGACGTGGCCACCGATGTCCTGGCCGTGCCCGTCGAGGCGCTCCTGGCGCTGGCAGAAGGCGGCTACGCGCTCGAGGTCGTGCAAGCCGACGGATCCACCTCGCTGGTGGCCGTCACGATCGGAGGCTTCTCGGACGGCTGGGTCGCTGTCGAAGGCGCCGACCTGAGCGAGGGCATGGAGGTCGTGACCGCATGACGGCGATGCCCTCCACCGAGCAGGTCATCTCGCTTCGCGGCGTCCACAAGCGATACCCCGGCGGCGTCCACGCGCTGCGCGGCGTCGACCTGGACGTCAACGCCGGCGAGATGCTTGCCATCGTCGGGCCGTCCGGGTCGGGCAAGTCCACGATGCTGCACATCGTCGGGACGCTCGACCTGCCGACCGAGGGCAGCGTGCACCTCGCCGGACACGACATCTCGCACCTGAACGATCGCGAACTGTCGGGTCTGCGCGCCCGCACCATCGGGTTCGTCTTCCAGCAGTTCTTTCTGCTCAGCGGCACGTCGGCGTTGGACAACGTGGCAACCGGCGCCGTCTACACGGGACTGCCACCGCGGGAGCGGCGCGCTCGGGCGGCAGCCGCGCTGGACCGCGTCGGGCTCGGACACCGGGTCGACCACCACCCCAATGAACTGTCCGGAGGCGAGCGTCAGCGAGTCGCCGTCGCGCGCGCGCTCATCAACGATCCCCAACTCATCCTGGCCGACGAACCCACCGGGAACCTCGACTCCAAGACCGAAGCGCAGATCATCGACCTGCTGCAGCACCTGCACGACGAGGGGACAGGCGTGCTCGTGATCACGCACTCGCACGAGATCGCCGCGACGATGCCCCGGCAGGTGTCCCTGCACGACGGCCGCATCGTGGCGGACACCGCCGGCCGACACGTCGGAGCGCCGGCGTGAGCGCAACGACGCCTTCGACCCCTCTGCCGACGTCGGTGTTTCGACCCGGCGACATCGCCAGAGCTGCCTCCGGGGGGCTGGCCGCCAACCGTCTGCGCGCGATCCTGTCCGCCCTCGGTATCGCGATCGGGATCGCGTCGATGGTCGCGGTGCTCGGCATCGCGTCGTCCTCGCGTGCCGAGCTCCTTGCGACACTTGACCGGCTCGGGACCAACCTGCTCGCGGTGACGTCGGGCACCAGCTTCGTCGGCGACGACGTCGAGCTGCCAGAGATGTCGACGGCGATGGTCGAGCGCATCGGCCCCGTCGAGGCGACCGCCTCGACCACCGCCGTCGACGCCGCCGTGTTCCGCAACGAGCTGATGCCGTCGGGCCGGACAGGAGGACTCGCGGTCCACGCCGCGGACGCCGACCTGCTCCACGTCCTGAACGGCACGCTCGCGTCCGGCCGGTTCCTCGACACGGCCCCGCCAGGCCTGCCGGTGACCGTGCTCGGCGCGACCGCCGCCGAACGCCTGGGCGGCATCCGGCCCGGCATGCAGGTCGTGATCGACGACGAACGCTTCGGCGTCATCGGGGTCCTCGAACCGCTCGAGCTCGTCCCAGCCCTGGATTCGGCGGCCATCGTCCCCCGCGGCGTAGCCGAGACGCTGTTCGGCACCTCCACAGCACCCTCCACGCTCTATGTCCGGACCACCCCAGCGCAGATCGACGCCGTCAGCGGTGTGCTCGCCGCGACCGCCAACCCCGAGAACCCCGAAGCCGTCGAGGTGTCACGGCCGTCCGACGCGCTCGCGGCACGGGACGCGACGGAGAGCACGTTCACGACACTGCTGCTCGGGCTGGGTGCGGTCGCGCTCGTCGTCGGAGGCCTCGGTATCGCCAACGTCATGGTCATCGCGGTGCTCGAGCGCCGCAGCGAGATCGGACTGCGTCGCGCCCTCGGTGCGACACGCCGGTTCATCAGCCGTCAGTTCTTCGGAGAGGCTGTGCTGCTGTCCGGCATCGGCGGCCTCGGAGGCGGACTCCTCGGCGTCGGCGTCGTGGCCGTCTACGCAACCAGCCGCGCCCTCCCCGTCGCGATCGACCCGGGGGTGCCGTTCGCCGGCGTAGGGGCAGCGGTCCTCATCGGTGCCGTCGCCGGGGTCTACCCCGCGGTTCGGGCCGCACGCATGAGCCCCACCGAGGCCCTCAACCACTAGGACAGTCTGACCAGAGCGCGCCGCTTGGCCGGGCTGTTGCACCAGCGGGGCGACCCGTGGAAGGCCAGAGTCGTCGCGCCGCTCAGTCCAGGCGGAGCTTGCGGGCGATGATCTCGTAGCGTCGCCACGCTGCCCTGGACACGGTCGGTGGGCGTCCGCGCGGCGGAGGCACGCCCCTTCGCTCTTCCCCGCCAGCCCCCCGACGACATGCTGGTCTTGGCCCTTGCCGTCCGTCATGCGCGCCGAACGCAGTCAGTCCTTCCGCGAACCGCTGCGGCCCACACGGGCCTCCAGATAGGCGCGGATGGCGTCGGTCACCTCCGGCGCCGCCCACAGTCCCTCCGCCAGCGCGTTGTAGTCCGGGCCGTGGCGCTCGACGCGTTCGACCGCGGGGTGCCGCAGCTGCCGCTTGGTGTGCGCGAACGTCGCGTGGGGCACGCGGGCCAGGTCCTCGGCCAGTTCCAGCGCGCGGTCGAGCAGGCGCTCGGGCGCGACCACCTCGTCCAGCAGGCCTCGCGCGAGCCCCTCGGCCGGGGTGTAGCGGCGCCCGGTGAGCACCACCTCGCCGAGGTGCTGGGGCGCCGTCGCGTGGCGCATGATCTCCAGCGCCCAGGACGGGAACGGCACGCCGACGGGGAGCTCCGTCACGCCGATCGTCCCGGGCCCGTCCGCCATGAGGCGCAGGTCGCAGGCGGCCGCCAGGATGCAGCCGCCGGCCAGCGCGTGGCCGTTCACGGCGGCGATCACGGGCTTGGGCACGGTGAACAGGGCGGCGAAGCACTCCGACAGCAGGGGCAGGAACTCCCGCACGTACTCCGGGCCGCCCTCGAGCAGCATGCGCAGGTCCACGCCGGCGCAGAACACGCCGCCGTCGGCCGTGAGCACGGCGGCGCGCGCGTCGGACTCCGCGTACGCCTCCAGCGCCAGGATGAGGCTGCTCAGCAGGCCCGTGTCCATCGCGTTCACCGGCGGCCGGTCCAGCCGGATGACCGCGATCCGCCCCTGCCGTTCGGTGACCACCACGTCCATCCGCACGCCTCCTCGCCCGCTGCCCCGACTCCGGCGGGCATCGTACGGGCCGCGCCTGCCCAGCCGGACAGGGGCCAGCCGATACGCGCAAGATTCGTCGCCGAAAGCGCGCCGGAAGCAGGATTGACGGGGTGTGACCGGGGTAGGAGGACGCCGCACCCCAGTCCGTCTCTCGCGGAAGGAACCTCCCACATGCTCAAGAACAAGCTGCTGATCGCGATGATGGCCGGCCTGCTGTCGCTCGGCGCGGTCGCCTGCGCCGATGACGCCGGTGACGACGCCGGCACCGGCACCGAGCTCGAGGGCGACACCGGCACGGACCTCGGCACGGACACCGGCACCGACACGGACCTCGGCACCGACACCGGCACCGAGGGCGAGGTCTCGGAGTAGGCGCCCGCCCTCCAAAGATCCCGCACCAGCGCGAAGCCCCGCCCGTCCCGGCGGGGCTTTGGCGCGCGTGCAGGAGCGCCCGGGCACGGCGGCGAATCTGCAGGGCAGCGGCCGTCGTCACCCAGGAGCGGCCCGAACCACCGTGGAGGTCGTGTGACCGTGCGCCGGCGACTGTTCGCCCTGTCCCTGCTCGTCGTCCCGGCGCTGGCGCTGGCGCCCGCCGGCGCGGGCCCGCTGCCGGACAACCCCTGGCTGGAGCGGCGCGTGCTCAACATCGCCCACCAGGGCGGGGAGATCGAGGCGCCGTCGGACACCCTCTACGCGTTCAAGACCGCCGTGGCCAAGGGCGTGGACATGCTGGAGCTGGATGTCCACGCCACCAGTGACGGCCACATCGTGGTGCTGCACGACACCACGGTGAACCGGACCACCGACGGCGCCGGGCGGGTCGACGCGCTGACGCTCAAGGAGATCCAGCGCCTGGACGCCGCCCACTGGTTCGTCGAGGGCTGCGGCACCTGCCACGGGCGGCCCGCCGCCGACTACACGCTGCGCGGCATCGCGACCCACCAGCGCAAGGCGCCCAGGGGCTTCACCTGGAAGGACTTCCGCATCCCCACGCTGGAGGAGGTCCTGAAGACGTTCCCGGACGTGCCCATCAACATCGAGATCAAGAACACCGCGCCCGACACGCCCGCGTACGAGCGCACGCTGGCCGACCTGCTCGCCGAGTACGGCCGCGACGACGACGTCGTGGTCGTGAGCTTCCTGGACCACGCGATCGAGCAGTTCAAGCTGTGGGCGCCGCACGTGCACACCGCCACCGCGACGGGCGAGACGGCCGCGTTCTGGGCCGGCAGCCAGCAGGCACTGCCCGGCGCGCCGAACCCCCGCTACGTCGCCTTCCAGGTGCCCGTCACGTTCAACGGGGTCACCGTGGTCACCGAAGACTTCGTGCGGGACGCGCACGCCAACGGCATGGCCGTGCACGTCTGGACGATCAACGACCGCGCCGAGATGGAGTGGCTGCTCGACATCGGCGTGGACGGGATCATGACCGACGTGCCGACCGTGCTGGAGGAGCTGCTGGCCGAGCGCGGCCAGAACAGCTAGCCCGGCCGCCGCTCGTGGTGGCGCAGCCCCGGGGTGCGCCGCGCCTCCTTGAGCAGCGCCTCGTGGACGTGGCGCCGGCCGTCCATGAGCTCCTCGCGCACGCGGCGCTCCGCGTCGCGCACCGAGTCGTAGTAGGTCGCGTCGAACTCCTCCACGAGCTGGAACGTCCAGCGGCCCTCCACCACGTTGCGGCCGATGACGTCGCGCCGCAGCAGCGCGGCCAGCCCGCCGTGGCCGGCGTCGTCGAGCAGGTCCGCCGCGTCGCCCAGCAGGAAGTCGGCGCGGCCGATCATCTGGTGCAGGTCGTACAGCCGCCCCCGAGCCCGCTCGACCCACTCCAGGGCCTCGCTGACCTTCCCGGCGGCCTCCACCTCGCGCGGCGTCGCGTGCGGCGGCGGGGCGTGCGGGTCGTCGGGCGGCAGGGTCACCGGCCGCCCCCGGGGCGGGCCGCGCGGCTGGCCGCGTAGGCGGGATGGCGCAGGCGGTTCAGCAGCCCCGACGGGCGCAGGTCGACGCCGGCGTTCCACGGGTCGAAGGCCAGTTCGGCGTGCTCGGCGGCGGACAGGCGGTGCTCCGGCAGCAGCACGGCCCACGTGCGCCACGGCCCGGTCGTGGTGGCGGCCAGCAGGCGCACCGCCGCCGGCGCGGCGCCCGCGGCCATCCGGTCCACGGACGGGCCGTCCTCCGCCGCGGCCGCGAGCATCACCGTGCCGGCAGGCGTGGCGTAGGGCAGCACGCTCGAGCAGGGCCGCGACGCCAGGCGCCGCGCCGGCACCAGCAGGTGACGCAGCACGGGCGGCGCGGCGGAACTCGCGAACAGCAGGTCGCGGTGGCGTCCCGGCCCGTCGGCGTCGAGTGCGCGCACCGCGATGCCCAGCACGTCGGGCAGGGGATCGGGCAGGCCGGCGCCCTTGGAGAAGCGCACCAGCGCGAGTTGCTCCCCGGGCTCGTCCAGGAACGCCGATCCGGTGCCCGGGTCCAGGCCGGTGCGCCGCAGGGTGCCGCGGAAGGCGACACCACGGGGATGGAACACCCGGGCGTGCCGCAGCCACGACAGGCCGCCGAAGGCGCCGGCCAGCGAAGCGGCCAAGGGCGCCGGGACCTCGGGACGGAATCGCGTCTTCACGCGCTCCGGCGTACCCCGCCCGGGGGCTTGGCACGCGATGCGTACCCGTTGCCTACGCGCTCCCGCCGCCGCCCTACGCATGTCGGCTCGCAAGCGCTCGTCCCTTCAGGTGAAACAGGCCCGGCGCGCTTCACCGCCTCGATTCGGGCACCGAACGGCATGGGAGGCAACGAGTCGACGAGGAGACGAACGCATGGAAGCGGTCAACGGGCGCGGGCAGTTGCTCGACGCGGGAATCGTGGCGCTGGCCGGCGCCACGCTCGGGCAGTTCGCCGGCGAGCTGCCTCTGCTGCTGGGCTTGGCCGGCCTCTCGGTGCTGCGGTTGGCCATGGGGCTGCGGCCTCGCCTCGGCAGGGCGCGGCTGCGCCGCCGCGTGCCACGGCTGCTGCGCGTGGTGCGGTTGGCGCGACCACGTCGGCGCCGCGATGCGGATACCGGGCAGCTCCAGCTGGTGCTGCCGGAGGCGCCCGCCGTCCACGACGACGCGCCGGAGCTGGCGGTCATCGACGCGCTGACCGGCCTGCCGAACCGGCGCGGCGTCGAGCGCAGCCTCGACGACGCCTGCCGCCAGGCGGTGGGCGCCAACCAGCCGCTCGGCGTGCTGGTCTTCCAGGTGCGCGACGCGGGGCAGGTCCGGCGGCTGTTCGGGCCGCAGGCCGCCAGGGACGTCCTGCGCCAGACGGGCACGCGCCTGTCCAAGGCGCTCGGTGACGCCGGCCTCGTCGGCCGCTGGGCCGGCGAGGAGTTCGTCGCGGTCGTGCCCGGGCTGCGCGCGGAGGCGGCGGCCCTGCTGGCGGAGCGCTTCCGCCGCGTGCTCGAGGCCGACCCCTACCGGCTGAGCTCCGGCCGGCGCGTCCCCGTGGCGATGGCCGCCGGCTGGGCGGCCAGTCCCCGCGACGGCATCAGCGGCCAGTTCCTGGTCTCGCGCGCCCAGGGGCGCGCGGCGGCGGCGCGCAGCGACGCGGGAGCGCTGGCGCTCAGCTGACGGGCAGCCCCTTCCGGACGGGCAGCGCGGCGTTTACGCTGCTGGCGGGTCCCGCCCCGGGGCGCCCCCCGGGGGTCGTATGGGGGGCCGATCCGGGGGAGCCGGATGTCGGGACCCGTCCCCCAGACGGAAAGGGCAGCACATGAGCATCGACGAGGTCCTGGTGGAACGGGCGTCGATCGACGAGGAGATCCACGGCAAGACGCTGCTGGACCTGTTCGAGCGCAACGCCCGTGAGCACGGCGACCGTCCGGCCCTGAACTGGATGGACGCGCAGGGGCAGTGGCAGTCGGCGACGTGGCGGGAGTACCGCGAGCGGGCGGTGCGCGCCGCCATGGGCCTGCGCTCGCTGGGCGTCGACCCCGGCGACTTCGTGGCGATCATGGCGGGCAACCGTCCCGAGCACGTGATCGCGGATGTGGCCGCCATGTACAACGGCGCCACCGCGGTGTCCCTGTACAACACGCTGGCCCCCGAGCAGATCGTCTACGTGGCGGACAACTGCGGCGCCAAGATCGCCATCCTGGAGAACCGCGACTACTTCAAGCGCTGGGAGCAGATCCACGACCAGCTCCCGCGCTGCGAGAAGGTCGTGCTCATGGAGCACGCCGACGAGTTCCGCGGCTACGACTGGGTGCTGTCCTGGGACGAGGTCATGGCCGCGGGCGAGCAGGCACTGGCGGCGCAGCCGGACGCGGTGGAGGAGCGGCGCAAGACGCTGACGCCGGAGACGCCGGCCACGGTGATCTACACGTCCGGGACCACCGGGCCGCCGAAGGGCGTGGTGCTGACCCACCGCAACATCCTGTGGGAGCTCACCGCCACCGACCACTTCAACGCGTTCCCGGACTTCCCGCGCGGCATCAGCTACCTGCCGCTGGCGCACGTGGCGGAGCGCAGCTTCAGCCACTGGAACGGCATCAACAAGGCCGGCTCCACCTACTTCTGCCCGGAGATCACGCGGGCGATGGAGGTCGTGCCGGTGGCGCGGCCGCAGGCGTTCGTCGCGGTGCCCCGTGTGTGGGAGAAGCTGCACGCCGGCCTGCTGGCGGCGCTGCAGGCCGAGCCCGACGAGCGCAAGCGCAAGATCGCGCTGAAGGCCGTCGCGGTGGGCCAGGAGGTGATCGAGCGCACCCAGCGCGGCGACTCCGTGCCGTTGAAGCTGCGCCTGCAGCACCGGCTGTTCGACAAGCTGGTCTACTCCAAGATCCGGGAGAAGATCGGGCTGGACGCCTGCGAGCTGGCGCTGTCCGGCGCGGCGCCCATCGCCCGGGACATCCTGGTGTTCTTCGCCGGCATCGGCCTGCCGATCCACGAGGTCTACGGCATGAGCGAGACCACCGCGGTCACGCACGGCAACCCGCTCGGGGCGATCAAGATCGGCACCGTCGGCGTGCCCCTTCCCGGTGTGGAGTGCCGCATCGCCGAGGACGGCGAGGTGCTGGTGCGCGGCGGCAACATGACCCCGGGCTACCACAACCGGCCGGAGGCCACGGCGGAGCTGTTGGACGACGAGGGCTGGGTGCACACCGGCGACCTGGGCACCGTGGACGCCGACGGCTACCTGACCATCGTCGGGCGCAAGAAGGAGCTGATCATCACGGCGGGCGGCAAGAACATCTCGCCGAACAACATCGAGGGCGTCCTCAAGGAGCACCCGCTGATCGGCCAGGTGTGCTGCGTCGGGGACATGAAGCCGTTCATCTCCGCCCTGATCGTGCTGGACGGCGAGGCGGCGCCGGTGTGGGCGGCGCAGCACGGCGTGCCCTTCACCGACTTCGCGAGCTTCTCCCGCGACGAGCGGGTGCTCAGCGAGGTCGCCAGCGCGGTCGAGGCGGCCAACCAGCGGCTGGCCAAGGTGGAGCAGATCAAGAAGTGGCGCGTGCTCGAGCGCGAGTGGACGCCCGAGACCGAGGAGCTCACGCCCACGCTGAAGCTCAAGCGCAACGTGATCCACGACAAGTACGCCGCGGACATCGAAAGCCTGTACTCGTCGTGACCGGCAGGTCCCGGTGAGCCGGGAGGGGGCGTCCCGAGGGGCGCCCCCTCCCATCCGGAAATGATCATTTCGGGCCATGGCCGGGCTCGCCGCGCCTCCACATAGTGGGGGTGTTCCCCCGCCGACGGTGGTCGGGGTGGCGGCGGAGAGGCGCGGCCGTGCAGGACATGGCACAGGGCATCGAGTACGTCAACGACGTGCTGTTCGTCGGCTTGGCCGTCGTGGCGTTCCGCCAGTGGCGCAGCCGCCGCGACCCGCAGACCGCCTGGGTGGCGGTCACGTTCGTCCTGCTGTCGGCGGTCGTGATCGGCGGCCTGGTCCTGCCGGAATCCGGTGAGCAGCCCTGGCGCGTCTGGGCCACCAAGGCGCTGCTGGTCGGCCTGCTGTTGTTCCCCTGGGCGTTGTACCGCTTCACCGTGTCGTTCCAGGGCTCCCGCCCGCGTGTGGAGACGGTCGCCCGTGCGCTGACGGCCGGTGTGCTCGCCCTCACCGTCCTGCTGCCGGACGTCCCCGCGCCGGCCGTCAGCGCACGGGCGACCGTCTCCAC
>DATMKC010000141.1:0-2692 GCA_035553555.1 Egibacteraceae bacterium
CCCCGCCGCGGCAAGCTGCGTCCCTCCCCTCATGCGCGGCTACACCACCGTGGACGACCCGATGCCGCACGGCGACGGCCACGACCACGCCGACCCCGCGCAGCACCGCCTCGCCCGCAACGCGACCCTGCTTGCCGTCGACGACCTGCGGCGCTTCGGCTGGACCGAGACGACCGTCGTCGGCGCCCACGCGCTCGCGCGCCACGGCGACCTGCTTGCCGTCGCCGTCAACGGCGGCAGGGACGGCTCGCAGCAGGGCTTCCACCTGTTCGACGTGTCGGTGGCGGACGCGCCCCGGCACCTCGGCATGTTCGAGGCGGGCGTGTCCGTCGCCGGCGACCGCACGATCGCCTTCAGCCACGACGGCCGCACCGTGTTCCTCGGCTACGAGGGCGCGGCGCGCCCGGGTGTGGCCGCCGTCGACGTCTCCGACCCGTCCCGGCCGCGGGAGACGCACTTCTGGCGCGACCCCCAAGGGTTCGGCAGCCACACGGTCTCCGCGGGCACCATCGACGGCGTGCAGCACGTCTTCTCGCTGGCCGCCGGCATCAACATCCTGCGCTACGACCCCTCCGGGTTCCAGCTCGTGGGGAAGTACGTCACCGCGGACGGGCTCGGCTTCCTGGACGCCCCCGGCTCCAGCACGGGCATCCAGACGTACGTCCTGCGCAGCCTCTACGGGCATGACATGGACTTCTACCTGGACGCCGTCACCGGGAAGCCCCTGCTGCTGGTGGCGTACGCGTACGACGGCGCGAAGATCCTCGACCTCAGCGTCCCGTCCGCGCCGGTGCTGCAGGCCCGCTGGCGCCCGCCGCCGGCCGCCGACCACGCGCACTACACGCACAGCGCCGTGGCGGAGCGCAGCAGCGACGGCCGCCTCCTCTGGGTCGTCGGCAGCGAGACCTTCGAGCAGGAGAACCAGGGCATCGCAAGCCCGATCTGGATCCTGGACGCGACCGACGCGGTCGCCGCCCCGCCGCTGGCCGCCGCACCGGAGCACCTTGCCACCTGGCGCAACCCCGGCGGAAGCCCCGCCGGACACCTGGGCAGCAGCGTGCACTTCTTCCGGCTCCAGCAGGGCCTGCTGTACCTCAGCCACTACCACGGCGGCATCTGGGCCTTCGACCTGCGCGACAGCGGCGCCTGGCGCGACGTGCGGGCGTTCGGCCACATCCTCCCCGTCGGTCCCGACCCGGTCGCCCCGCCGGAGGGATGCTGCATCAACTACGACCTCGGCCGCGTCCCCATGGTCTTCGACGTGGAGGCCGGCGCGGAGCCGGGCGTGGCGTACGGCGCCGACCTCGTGCAGGGCCTGAGCGTCGTGCGCTTCGACGTCCCCGCCGGGGCGTGAGGCATCGCAACGGCCAAGTCCGTCCGTCCGGTCCGGCGGACGTGCGCTGCGCGCTGGTGCTTGGACTGCTGCTGCTTGCCGGCTGCGCGGACCCGGGCGGAGGCGAGCCGCGGCGCACGTGCCAGTGGTCGGAAGGGCCGCCAGGCGAGGTCGTGCGCGGCGGCTTCTTCGCCCATGACCCGAACGACAACCACCGCGCCGACGAGCTGGGGCGGGACGCGCTGGAGAACGGCGGGCGCCCGCTTGCCGCGATGACGCTGTCGTTCCACCCCTGGCAGACGCCGACGGGCGAGAACCAGACGCAGGGCGTCATGGTGCGCGACGGGCGCGTCACGCTCCGCTTCGAGCGGATGGACGACGGGACGCCCTTGCAGGCCTACCGGGACCAGCGGCGCGGCGAGCCCCGCGACACCTGGACCTTCGAGCAGCAGTTCGAGAAGGACTTCACCCTCACCGTCCCCTTCGACGCCGCCGGCGGCGGCCCGTCCGGCGTGCGCGCCGTGTGGACGTTCGAGCGCAACCTGGACGGCAACGCGGACACGCAGAGCGTGGCCTTCATCCACTACAACGTCCAGCGCTGGTACGAGGAGTGCTTCGACTTCTGAGGCCCACCGCACACTGCCCTAGCCCGGCCTTGCGCGGCCGGGGCGGGTCCGCCCGGCTGCCCCGGACGGCTGCGGCAGCGCAGCCACGAGATGCCTGACGACCGGCGCCGGTCCGTGGCGCCACCGCCTATGCGCGGCGCACCAGGAACGCGTCGTGCCCCTCCGGCTGCCCGTCCTCCTGGTCCAGAGACTCGACGCGCGCCCGCGGCGGTCCGCGCCGCGCCCAGTCGACGAGGCGGGCCACCGCGCGCGCCTCCCCTTCCACCCAGGCCTCCACGCGGCCGTCCTCGAGGTTGCGCACCCAGCCGAACACGCCGAGGCGCTCCGCCTCCTCCCGCATCGACTCGCGGAACGAGACGCCCTGGACCTTGCCGTCGATGAGCAGCCGCACGGCCTTCATGGCGCCACCGCCGGCACGTCGAACAGAACGAGATGGACAGCGCCTTCCGCCTCCACCGGCAAGGTGCCGGATCCGGCGACGAAGAGGCTGTCCCCGCGCTCCAGGCGCTCCCCGCCCGCCACGGCGGCGCCGGAAGCCACGAAGAGGAGTCCCTTGCGGCCAGCGGCGAACGTGTAAGGCCGCTTCCCGCCACCGCCCAGGATCGTGGCCAGCATCGCTGCATCCTGCTGGATCGTGACGGAGCCCTCCGCCTCCGCCGACGTGCCTGCCGCCCCCCGGCCGGCCGCCGCCGGGCCGCCCGCCGCGTCGGCGGGCCTGCCGTCTGCGACCGGG
>DATMKC010000142.1:0-8822 GCA_035553555.1 Egibacteraceae bacterium
GCCCTACCACGGCATGAGCCTGCGCGGCCGCCCCGTCCACACGCTGCTGCGCGGGCGGTTCACCTTCCGCGACGGGGAGGTGACGGGCTAGGTGCTGGAGGTCATCCAAAGCGACCACAACCTCGTCGGCGAGGCGCTCGCGCTCGCGCTGCTGCTCGGTGTCGCCGCCCTGTCGCTGGCCGGGATGCGCCGGGGCTACCGGCGCCGCCGCGCCGCGGCGCGCGACCGCTACGGCGAGCTCGCGCCGGTGCCCGCGCCGGCGCGGGAGCCCGACGGCCAGGCGCTGTACACCGGCACGACGCGAGCCGGCTCCCGCGTGGAGCGCGTGGCGCTGCCGGAACTGTGGGGGCGCTGGCGCTGCGACTGGTGGGCCGACGCCGGCAGGGTCGTCCTGCGGGGGCCCGGCGGGCGCGTCGTGGCGCTCGACGGCATCGTGGAGTGCGGGCTGGTCGGGGCGCACGCCGGCCGGGCCGTGGGCCGCGGCCGCATCGCCGTGGTGCGCTGGCGGCTCGGCGGGCATGAGGTCGACACCGGCCTGCAGTTCGCGAGCGCCGAGGAGGCGCTGGGCTTCACCGCCCGGATCGAAGCGGCAAGGGAAGGACAACGGCATGCATGAGGCCCTGCTCGTCCTGGAGGACGGCACCAGCTTCCGGGGCCAGGGGTTCGGGGCGGACGGCACCGCGTTCGGCGAGGTCGTCTTCAACACCGGCATGAGCGGCTACCAGGAAGTGCTCACCGACCCCAGCTACCACCGCCAGCTCGTCACCATGACCTACCCCCACCAGGGCAACTACGGCATCACCGACGCCGACGCCGAGTCCTCGCGGGTCCAGGTGGGCGGCTTCATCGTGCGCGAGCAGGCGCGCCGCCACTCCAACTGGCGCGCCGAGCGCAGCCTGGACGACGAGCTGCGCGCGTACGGCGCCGTGGGCATCAGCGAGATCGACACCAGGCGCCTCACCCGGCACATCCGCTCGGCGGGCGCCATGCGCGCGGCGATCTCCACCGAGGTGCTCGACGTCGATGCCCTGGTGGAGCGGGTGCGCGCCAGCCAGGGCACGGAGGGCTGGAACGGGGCGGAGGAGGTCTCGGCCCCCGAGGCCTACGACTTCCCCGCCGAGGCGGGCCGCGGCGAGGCGCGCTTCCGCGTGGTCGCCTACGACTTCGGCATCAAGCGCAACATCCTGCGGCTGCTCGCCGCGCACGGCTGCGACGTGACGGTGGTGCCGGCCCTGACGCCCGCCGACGAGGTGCTCGCCCGGGAGCCGGACGGGGTGTTCCTGTCCAACGGCCCCGGGGACCCCGCCGCGGTGCGCAACGGCATCGCGGCGATCAAGGACGTCCTCGCGGCCGAGGTGCCGCTGTTCGGCATCTGCCTGGGGCATCAGCTGCTCGGCCTGGCCGCCGGGGCAAAGTCCTACAAGATGGTGTTCGGCCACCGGGGCATCAACCAGCCCGTGCACAACACGGAGCGCGAAGCCGTCGAGATCACCAGCCACAACCACGGTTTCGCGATCGACGCCGAGACGCTGCCCTCCGACGGGCCGTTCGGCCGCGTGAGCCAGACGCACGTGAACCTGAACGACCACGTCAACGAGGGCCTGCGCCTGCACGACGTGCCCGCCTTCAGCGTGCAGTACCACCCCGAGGCCGCGCCCGGGCCGCACGACGCGCGCTACCTGTTCCAGCAGTTCTGCGACCTGATGACCGCGAAGGGCAACGCCTGATGCCGAAGCGCACCGACATCAACTCGATCCTGATCCTGGGCTCCGGGCCGATCGTGATCGGCCAGGCCTGCGAGTTCGACTACTCCGGGGCGCAGGCGTGCAAGGTGCTGCGCCGCGAGGGCTACCGGGTGATCCTGGTGAACTCGAACCCGGCGACGATCATGACCGACCCCGAGTTCGCCGACGCCACCTACGTCGAGCCGCTCACGCCGGAGATGGTCGCGAAGGTCATCGCCAAGGAGAAGCCGGACGCGCTGCTGCCGACGCTCGGCGGGCAGACCGGCCTGAACGTCGCGATGGCGCTGCACCAGCGCGGCACGCTGGACGAGCACGGCGTGCAGCTCATCGGCGCCAGCACGCACGCCATCGACCTGGCTGAGGACCGCAAGCACTTCGCCGCCGCCATGCGCGAGATCGGCCTGGACACGGCGGCCTCGACCGAGGCCAACAGCGTCGAGCAGGCGCTGGCGTTCGCCGACACGCACGGCTTCCCCCTGCTGGTGCGCTCCAGCTTCACGCTCGGCGGCGCCGGCTCCGGCGTGGCGCACAGCCTGGAGCAGTTCAAGCGCATGGTGGCCGAGGGCATCGCGGCGAGCCCCATCGGCGAGGTGCAGATCGACGAGAGCCTGCTCGGCTGGAAGGAGTACGAGCTCGAGGTCATGCGCGACCGCGCGGACAACTGCGTGGTCATCTGCTCGATCGAGAACCTCGACGCCATGGGCGTGCACACCGGCGACTCCGTCACCGTCGCCCCCGCGCAGACGCTGTCCGACGTCGAGTACCAGGACATGCGCGACGCCGCGTTCGCGATCATGCGCAAGGTGGGCGTGGAGACCGGCGGCAGCAACGTGCAGTTCGCGGTCGACCCCGCCACCGGCCGCCAGGTCGTCATCGAGATGAACCCGCGCGTGTCACGCTCCTCGGCCCTGGCGTCCAAGGCCACCGGCTTCCCGATCGCCAAGATCGCCGCGCTGCTGGCGGTGGGCTACACGCTGGACGAGATCCCCAACGACATCACGCGCGAGACGATGGCGGCGTTCGAGCCGACCATCGACTACGTGGTCACCAAGATCCCGCGCTTCACGTTCGAGAAGTTTCCCGGCGCCGACCCGGAGCTGACCACGCGCATGAAGAGCGTGGGCGAGGTCATGGCGATCGGCCGGACGTTCAAGGAGTCGCTGGGCAAGGCGCTGCGCTCCATGGAGAACGGCACGCTCGGCCTCACGGGCGCCGAGGACCCGCGCGACGACGAGGCGCTCGCCCAGGCGCTGCGCGTGCCCCACGACGGCCGCGTGCTGGCCGCCGACGCCGCGCTGACGCGCGGCTGGGGCGTCGAGCGCGTCGCGGAGCTCACCGGCTACGACCCCTGGTTCGTCGACCAGATGCTGCAGGTGGTGGAGCTGCGCGAAAAGGTCCGCGCGCTCGGCTCGCCGGCCGCCCTGGACGCGGCGACGCTGCGCCAGGCCAAGCGCTGCGGGCTGGGCGACGGCGCGCTCGCGCGCGTGCTCGGCTCCACGGAGGGCGACGTGCGCGCGCGGCGCCTGGAGCTCGGCGTGGTGCCCGTGTTCAAGACCGTGGACACCTGCGCCGCCGAGTTCGCCGCCCAGACGCCGTACCACTACTCCACCTACGAGGAGGAGACCGAGGTCGCGCCGAGCGACCGCGAGCGCGTGATCATCCTGGGCTCGGGGCCCAACCGCATCGGCCAGGGCATCGAGTTCGACTACTGCTGCGTCCACGCGGTCTACGCCCTGCGCGACGCCGGCTACGAGACCGTGATGGTGAACTGCAACCCGGAGACGGTCTCCACCGACTACGACACCGCCGACCGGCTGTACTTCGAGCCGCTGACGCTGGAGGACGTCCTGGAGGTCGTCGACGCCGAGCGCGCCGCCAGCGGCCGCGAGCCGGGCCTGCTCGTGCAGCTCGGCGGCCAGACGCCGCTGAAGCTGGCGCGCGACCTGGAGGCGGCCGGCTGCCGGATCCTCGGCACGCTGCCGGAGGCGATCGACCGGGCGGAGGACCGCGGCCGCTTCGGCGCGATCCTGGACGAGCTCGGCATCCCGCAGCCCCCCGGCGGCATGGCCGGCTCCTTCGACGAGGCGATGGCGGTCGCGGAGCGCATCGGCTTCCCGGTGCTGGTGCGGCCGAACTACGTGCTGGGCGGCCGCGCGATGGAGATCGTGTACACGCCCGAGCAGATGCGCGTGTGGCTGGAGGCCAACGCCGCCGAGGGCACCGTCCTGGTCGACAAGTTCCTGGAGGGCGCCGTCGAGGTCGACGTCGACGCCGTCTACGACGGCCAGGAGCTGTACGCCGGCGGGATCATGGAGCACATCGAGGAAGCCGGCATCCACTCCGGCGACTCCGCCTGCGTGATCCCGCCGTACACCCTCGGCCGGTCGCAGCAGCTGCGGCTGCGCGACTACACCGAGGCGATCGCCGCCGCGCTCGGAACCCGCGGACCCATCAACATCCAGTACGCGATCAAGGACGACGTGATCTTCGTCATCGAGGCGAACCCGCGCGCCAGCCGGACGATGCCGTTCGTGTCCAAGGTGACGGGCGTGCCGCTGGCCAAGATCGCCGCGCGCGTCATGGCGGGGGCCACGCTGGCCGAGCTGCGCGCCGAGGGCTGGGTGCCCGACCGCGACACCGTGCTCGGCCCGCCGCTGGCGCACATCGCGGTGAAGGAGGCGGTGCTGCCGTTCAACCGCTTCCCGGGCGTGGACACCCGGCTGGGCCCGGAGATGCGCTCCACCGGCGAGGTCATGGGCATCGACGCGGACTTCGGGGTCGCGTTCGCCAAGAGCCAGGCCGGCACCGGCACGATGGTGCTGCCGGCCAAGGGCACCGTGTTCGCCAGCATCGCCAACCGCGACAAGCGCGCGATGCTGTTCCCCATCAAGCGCCTGGCCGAGATGGGCTTCACGATCGTCGCGACGGAGGGCACCGCCGAGGCGCTGCAGCACGCCGGCGTGGCGGCGGAGACGGTGCGCAAGTTCAGCGAGGGCGGCCCCAACATCGTCGACCGCATCACCGCCGGCGAGATCGACCTGGTGCTGAACACGCCCATGGGCTCGGGGCCGCGCTCCGACGGTTACGAGATCCGCACGGCGTCCGTGGTCGCCGGCATCCCGTGCATCACCACGATGTCGGGGATCATGGCGGCCATCCAGGGCATCGAGGCGCTGCGCTCCGACACCATCTCGGTGCGCTCCCTGCAAGACTGGCATGCCGCCCAGGACGCCGGAGGGGTGAAGTCGTGAGCAGCATCGTCAGCCGAGGCAGCACGCCGTCCGTGCAGGGCCGCTCCAGCGGGCCGCTGCGCGGCATGTGCGAGGTGCTCGCGACACGCCGGGTGGGCGCCTACCAGTCCATCACGTTCGTGGCCCCGGAGATGGCGGAGCGTGCCGCGCCGGGGCAGTTCATCTCCATCGCCGTGGACGCGGCGGGGACGCTGCTGCGGCGGCCGTTCTCGATCTTCTCCGTCAGCCAGCACGGCCCGTGGGCCGGCACGGTCGAAGTCGTCTTCGACGTCATCGGCCCCGGCACCAAGTGGCTGGCCGAGCGCTCCAAGCACGACGTCGTGGACGTGGTCGGGCCGCTGGGCAAGCCGTTCCCGCTTCCGGCGCAGCCGGTGAGCTGCCTGCTGGTGGGCGGCGGCTACGGCGCCGCGCCGTTGCTGTACCTGGCCGGCGTGCTGCAGCAGGGCGGCTTCCGCACGGACATCATCCTGGGCGCCAAGAGCCAGGACCGCATCTTCAACGCGATCGAGGCGAAGCGGCTGTCGGCCACGGCGCAGTTCACCACCGAGGACGGCACGCTCGGCACGCAGGGCCGGGTGACCGACGTGATGGACCGCGTGATCGAGCAGGCGCGCACCGGCGTGATCTACGCCTGCGGGCCGATGCCCATGCTCGCCGCGGTCGCGCACGTGGCGCGCCGCCACCGCATCCCCAGCCAGGTGGCGGTGGAGGAGGCGATGGCCTGCGGCGTGGGCGTGTGCTGGACGTGCGTGCTGCCGTACGCCAAGAAGGACGGCGTGCAGAACCTGCGCGCCTGCGTCGACGGGCCGGTGTTCAACGGCGCCCGCATCGACTGGGAGCGCCTGGGCCTGGGCGAGGTCGTCGAGGCGCCGCCCCTGCCGGACCCCGAGACGGACCCGAACGTGGAGCTGCGCCCGTGACGGCCGTGGAGCCGCAGCGCAGCGGCCGGGCGCTGCGCCCCGACCAGGTGGACCTGCGCATCGACCTGGGACCGCTGGTGCTGGCGAACCCGTTCGTCACGGCCAGCGGCTGCTTCGCCAGCGGCCAGGAGATCAACCGCTTCTACGATGTCAACCGCCTGGGGGCGGTGGTGGTGAAATCGATCACGCTGGAACCCCGGCCGGGGCTGCCGACGCCGCGCATGGCCGAGACGCCCAGCGGCATGCTCAACGCCATCGGCCTGCAGAACCCGGGCATCGACGCGTGGATGGCCAACGACCTGCCGTGGCTGCAGCGCGCCGGCGTGCCGACCATCGTGAGCATCGCCGGCAAGACCGCCCAGGAGTTCCGCATCCTGGCCGAGCGGCTGCGCGGCGTGCCCGGCGTGATCGCCATCGAGGCGAACATCTCCTGCCCCAACGTGGAGGACCGCAACATCGTGTTCGCCTGCCGGGAGACCTCCACCAAGGAGGTCATCAGCCAGGTGTCGCGCGTCGCCACCGTGCCGGTGTTCGCCAAGCTGACGCCGGACGTGACCGACATCGTGTCCATCGCGGCGACGGCGCGCGCCTCGGGGGCGGCCGGTGTCAGCGTCATCAACACGCTGCTCGGCATGGCGATCGACGTGGAGACGCGCCGTCCCAAGCTCGCCGCCATCACCGGCGGCCTGTCCGGGCCCGCGATCAAGCCGGTCGCGCTGCGCGCCGTGCACCAGATCCACCAGGCGCTGCCGGACCTGCCGATCATCGGCATGGGCGGCATCCGCACGGTGGAGGACGTCGTGGAGTTCCTGATCGCCGGGGTGAGCGCCGTGGCGATCGGCACGGCGAACTTCACCAACCCCCTCGTGGCCGCGGAGCTGCTCGACGAGCTGCCGCGCTGGTGCGCCGCGCGGGGCATCCGTTCCGTCACCGAGCTGCGTGGAGACCTGCGACCGTGATCGACGTGGACAAGACGTTCCGCGAGCTGGAGGTGCTGCGGACCGGCCACTTCCAGCTGTCCAGCGGCAAGCACAGCGACACCTACCTGCAGTGCCAGCTTGCGCTGCAGCGTCCGGACGTCGCGCTGGAGCTGGGCCGCGCGCTCGCGGAGCGGCTGCGCGCGCAGGGCGCCGCCGACGTGGACGTGGTCGCCTCGCCCGCCCTGGGCGGCATCCTGGCCGGCTTCGCGGTGGCCAGCGCGCTGGGCGTGCGCTTCGTGTTCAGCGAGCGCAAGGGCGGCCCGGACGGGCGCGCGATGGTGTTCCGCCGCGGCCAGCGCGTGGAGCCGGGGGAGCGCGTGCTGGTCGTGGAGGACGTCGTGACCACCGGCGGCTCGGCCATGGAGGTCGTGGCGCTGTGCGAGCAGGCCGGCGCCAAGGTGGCCGGCACGGCGGCGATCGTGGACCGTTCCGCCGGACTGCCGGAGGAGGAGCGCCCGCCCCTGCCGCCGGTGGCGCTGCTGACCGTGACGGCACAGACGTGGACCGCGCAGGAGTGCCCGCGCTGCGCCGCGGGCGACCCGGTCGACTCGCCCGGCAGTCGCCGTTAGGATGCCGGACGCCGTTCGTCCCGTGTCCCGCGGTCGCAGGCCGCGCGCTGCGGGTCATCTTTTCAGGAGGACCCATGCCCCTGCCGGAGCTCGATGACGACTCGCGCCGTCAGGCGTTGGAGAAGGCGGCCGAGGCCCGGCGGGTCCGTGCCGAGCTGAAGCAGCGGCTCAAGGCCGGCGAGATCGACTTCGCCGAGGTCCTGCGCCAGGCGGACACCAACGAGATCATCGGCAAGACCAAGGTGTCGGCCGTGCTGGAGGCGCTGCCCAAGGTGGGCAAGGTGCGCGCGCGCAAGCTGATGGAGCGCCTGGACATCTCGCCGTCGCGGCGGGTGCGCGGCCTCGGCGCGAACCAGCGCGAGAAGCTGCTCAAGGAGTTCGAGGCCGACGCCTGAGGCGGACGACGAGGGCCGGCACACCATGGACGAGGTCGAGGCGCCCGGCACGGGCCGCCTGGTCGTGATCAGCGGGCCCAGCGGCGTCGGCAAGGGCACGGTCGTGGACGCGCTGCGCGAGCGCCGCCCAAGCCTGCGCGTCTCCGTGTCCGCCACCACGCGGCCGCGCCGCCCCCACGAGGTCCACGGCGAGCACTACTTCTTCCTGTCCAGGGAGCAGTTCGACGGCCTGGTCGCGGCCGACGGCTTCCTGGAGTGGGCCGAGTTCAACGGCAACCGCTACGGCACGCCCCTGCAGGCGGTGCTGGACGCGCTGGCCGAGGGGCACACCGTGCTGCTGGAGATCGAGGTGCAGGGCGCGCTGCAGGTCCGCGACCGTGTCCCGGACGCGCTGCTGGTGTTCCTCATGCCGCCCGACGCGGGGGAGCTGGCGCGGCGCCTGCACGGCCGCGGCACGGAGTCCTCCGACGAGATCGCCGACCGTCTCAGCATCGCCGACCAGGAGATGGCGCTGGCGCAGGCCTTGCGCGGCGACGTGTTCGACCACGTGGTGGTCAACCGCGTCGTCGGGGAGGCGGCCGAGGAGATCCTCCGTATACTGGATGGACCCTCCGCGACTCCCGCGTGAGTGCCCCCTGCGTCAAGAGGTGAGTCCCATCGCCAGGATCGACGACCTGCTGAACAAGGTGGACAGCAAGTACACGCTGGTCCACCTTGCCGCCCGCCGCGCCCGCGAGATCAACAGCTACTACCACTCGCTGGGTGAGGGCCTCGGCCAGTTCACTCCGCCCCTGGTCGACCAGGTGGACTCCAACAAGCCGCTGTCCATCGCCCTGGAGGAGATCGCCGAGGCGAAGATCGTCGTGGCCGAGGGCCGTGACGCGCTCGCCATGGCCGAGGAGCTGCTCGGCGGCGGCGCCGACACCGGCGCCCAGGTCGTCTCGCTGTCCGACGAGGACGGG